>CAZLBJ010000480.1:0-2765 GCA_964557755.1 uncultured Thermoanaerobaculia bacterium | reverse complement strand
TGTCCCGGGACGGCCGCACCGGCCGTCCCCATCACGAACCGCGGGCGGGGGTCGCTGTGCCCTGGGAAGGCCGACCCGCCGCCCGCTCGAAACCGGCGTCGCCCGAAAGCGGCACCGGGTCCATGGAGGAGTATAGATGATCCTGTCGGATCGCAGTCCCTGGAGGAGCCTGAGGACGCCGGTCGCGGCGTTCGTGCTGGTGCTGTGCGTCGCCCTTCCGTTCACCGCCGCCGCGCAGGAGGGCGGCGAGGCCGAGCGCATCGAGGCCCTGGAGCAGGAGGTCGAGGCGCTGCGCCGCGCCCTCGCCGAGCTCGCGGCGCGCCAGGAGGCGGCCGAGGAGGAGCCGGCCGCCGAGGCGCCCGCGCCCGACACCGCCGCCGCCGCCGACACCGCCGAGCTGGCGCGCCGCATCGACCTGCTGGCGGCCGAGATCGAGCGCCTGTCGCTCGGCCGCGAGGTGGCCCCGGAGGCTGCCGCCGAGGACGGCCTGTACGGCCTCGCGCCGGCCGCCTCGAAGGTCTACCGCACCGATCAGGGCCTGTCGATCGGCGGCTACGGCGAGGCGCTCTACCAGTCGTTCGACTCGTCGCGCGACGACGGCGCCGCCTCCGGCCGCAAAGACGAATTCGACTTCCTGCGCGCCATCCTCTACTTCGGCTACAAGTTCAACGACGAGTTCGTCTTCAACTCGGAGATCGAGGTCGAGCACGCCGACGAGGTGTTCGTCGAGTTCGCCTACCTCGACTGGCTGCACCGCCCGGAGCTCAACCTGCGCGGCGGCATGGTGCTGTTGCCGATGGGCCTGGTCAACGAGCTGCACGAGCCGACCACCTTCCTCACCGCGCGGCGCGCCGACACCGAGAGCGCGCTGATCCCCTCGACCTGGCGCGAGAACGGTTTCGGCCTGTTCGGCGAGGCGGGGGCGTTGTCGTACCGCTCGTACGTGGTCAACGGCATGCGCGCCGAGGGCTTCTCGTCGTCCGGCCTGCGCGGCGGGCGGCAGAAGGGCTCGCACGCGCTGGCCGAGGACTTCGCCTGGGTGGGCCGACTCGACTACGAGCCGCGGCCGGGCCTGCTGCTCGGCGGCTCGCTGTACCACGGCGGCTCGGGGCAGGGCGTCGAGGGGCCGGGCGGCGAGCTGTCGGTCGACACCACCCTCTTCGAGGGCCACGTCGACTGGCGCTGGCGCGGCCTGACCCTGCGCGCCCTCGCCGCCCGCGCCGACGTCGACGACGTGGCGGCGCTCAACGCCGCGCTCGGCTTCACCGGCGCCGCTTCGGTGGGCGAGGCGCTGGAAGGCTTCTACGTCGAGGCCGGTTATGACCTGCTCGCCGGCGGCGAGCGGTCGCTCACCCCGTACGTGCGCTGGGAGCAGCTCGACACCCAGGCCGAGGTGCCGGCCGGCTTCGCCCGCAACCCGGCGCGCGACGGCGAGAGCCTGACGGTCGGGCTCAACTTCCAGCCGATCGACGAGATCGTCCTCAAGGCCGACTACCAGGACTACGACAACGAGGCCGGCACCGGAATCGACCAGATCAATGTCGCACTGGGCTACATCTTCTAGAGCACCTTCTGGATCGCGGGCCGGCGTCCTCGCCGCCTGCGTCCTGCTCGCCGCCGCGGCCGCCGGCCCGGCGGCGGGCACGACGCTGATGACGGCGGACGAGGCGCTGGCCCTCGCATACCCCGACTGCCAGGTGGAGCGGCGCACCGCCTATCTCACCGCCGAGCAGCGGGACGAGGCGGAGCGGCTGTCCGGCGGCGAGGTTCGCAGCGCCGTGGTGCACCCCTACCCGGTGCGCTGCGGCGGCCGCGCCGCCGGCACCGCCTACTTCGACGTCCACCGCGTGCGCACCCTCGAGGAGACGTTGATGGTGGCCCTCGACGCCGAGGGGCGCGTGCTGCGCGTCGAGGTGCTGAGCTTCCGCGAGCCGCGCGAGTACCTGCCGCGCGACCTCTGGTACCGCCAGTTCGACGGCGAGGCGCTGTCGCCCGGGCTCGACCTCGAGCGCGACGTCCGCAGCGTCACCGGCGCCACCCTGACCGCCCGCGCCACCACCGCCGCGGTGCGCCGCGTGCTGGCGCTGCACCGGGTGCTCGCCGGAGCGGCCGCCGAGGAGGCGCGGAAGTGACGCGCTTCGAGGCGTGGACGGTCCACCTCTCGGGCCTGCTGGTGGCGGGCACCGGGCTGGTCTACGGCTGGATGCGGTACTTCGCGGCGCCCAGCGACCCCTACGCCGTCGTCAACCACCCCTGGCAGCCGCTGTTCCAGCATCTGCACATCCTGGTGGCGCCGCTGCTCGTCTTCGCCGCCGGCTTCATCTGGCGCGAGCACGTGTGGAAGCACTGGCGGATCGGCGTGCGCGGGCGGCGCCGCTCGGGACTGTCGATGATGCTCACCGTTGTGCCGATGGTGGTCTCCGGCTACCTGATCCAGACCGCCGTCGCGCCCGCCTGGCGCACCGCCTGGGTGGCCGTGCACGTCGCCGCCTCGCTGCTGTGGATGGCCGCCTACGCGGGCCATCTCGCCGCTCCCGTCCTCGCCCGCCGCCGGCGCCACCGCGCCGCCGCGGCCGAGGCCGGCGATCCCGGCCGCCCCGCCATCAACCCCTCCTGACGCCCCCTCGAGCCGCTTCCGCGGCCCGGCCCGCGGCGGGCGCCGCGTGGTAGCCTTCGCCTACCAATTCGACTCGGTCGGCACCGTCGCAGCCTGCATGGAGGACGGGAGGTCCGAAACATGGGAGCGGGAGGAGCGAGCGCCGGAG
>CAZLBJ010000479.1:0-4415 GCA_964557755.1 uncultured Thermoanaerobaculia bacterium | reverse complement strand
AGGTGGGGACCGTCTCGCCCACCACGTCGGCCTGGATCGGCAGCTCGCGGTGGCCGCGGTCGACCAGCACGGCGAGCTGCACCGCCCGCGGCCGCCCGTAGTCGGTGAGGTGGTCGAGGGCGGCGCGCACCGTGCGGCCGGTGTAGAGCACGTCGTCGCACAGCACCACCGTCCAGCCCTCCAGCGCCTCCATCGGCAGCTCGGTGGTGCGCACGATCGGCTGCGACGCGACGGTGGACAGGTCGTCGCGGTAGAGGGTGATGTCGAGGCTGCCGAGCGGCACCTGCAGGCCCTCCATGCGCTCGATCTCCTGGCGCAGGGCGCGGGCCAGCGGCAGGCCGCGGGTGTGGATGCCGACCAGCAGCAGGCGCTCGACGCCGCGGTTGCGCTCGGCGAGCTCGCCGGCCATGCGGCGGATCACGCGCCGCATCTGCTCGCGGTCGAGGATGGTGCGGCGGTGGGTGAGCGCTTCGGTCATGGCGCGCGGGATGGCAGGGGCCGGAGTCCCCGCGGATGGTACGCGGCACCCCCGGTAGTGTCAACGCGAACGGGCTGGACCGGCGCGCCGCGGTTGGGCAGCGCCGGCGCCTCGCGGTAGGATCGGCGTCCCATGGCGAAGCGACCCGCCCCCGACGAGCCCACCGGCGTGGCCACCGACGTGGCCACCGGCGCACCGCGCCCCGCCGGCTGGCGCGCCTACCGCCGCGAGATCACCTTCCTGGCGGTCTTCCTGGCGCTGCTGGCGGCGAGCTTCACGCTGATCTCCTGGCAGCCGGTCAACGACGGCGTCATCGTCCCCTTCACCGCGGGGGTGGCGCGCGTCTCCGGCTGGACCCTCGACCTGCTCGGCCAGGACGTGGCGATGTCGGGCACCGTCATCCGCAGCGAACGCTTTGCGGTGAACATCGAGAACGGCTGCAACGGCGTCGAGACGATGCTGATCTTCCTCTCCGCCGTGCTCGCTTTCCCGGCGCCGTGGGCGTCGCGGCTGGTCGGCGTGGTGGCCGGGATCGTCGCCATCCAGCTCGTCAACCTGGTGCGGGTGGTGGCGCTGTTCTTGACCGGCGCCTACCTGCCGGACCTGTTCAACGCCTCGCACACCGTGGTGTGGCAGACGGTGGTCATCCTCTGCGGCGTGCTGCTGTGGATCCTGTGGGCCGACCGCTTCGCCAGCCCGCGCGAGCGCGACGCGGCCGCCGCCTGACGTGACCCGCAAGCGGAAGCGCAAAGCGGAGAGAGAGGAGCGCCGGCCGCGCGCCGTCCGCGCGGAGGCGCCGGCAGGTCCCAGTGGCCTCCCCTACGGCCGCTTCCTGCGCAACCTGCTGCTCGCCGTGGTGCCGGTGGTGCTGGTGTGGGTGGCGCTGACGCCGTTCCTCGACAACTTCCTGCGTATCGCCGGCGAGGGCCTGATCCACCTCACCGAGGTGCCGAACGTCACCGAGCTGCTGCCGGCGGCGACCGACCGCCACTTCGCGCTGATCCATCGCCTCGACTTCCCGCCGGCGCGCCGCAACGTCACCTCCTTCCGCGTCACCGACCTCCACTTCCACCTGGTGCTGCTGGGGGTGCTCTTCCTCGCCGTGCCGCACGTGCCGTGGAAGCGGCGGCTGGGCAACCTGGGCCAGGCGGCGCTGATCACGCTGGCGTTCGACGTCGTGCTGGTGCTGCTGTGGGTGAAGTTCACCTACGCGACCCAGCTCGGCGACTGGAGCCTCGAGCACTACGGGGCCTTCGCCCGCAACGCCTGGGGCCTGGCCAAGCACCTGGCCGACCTGCCGATCAAGCTGGCCCTGCCGTTCGCGCTGTGGGCGGCGTTCTACCTGCGGCTGCTGCTGCCGCGGCGGGCGGCCTCCGCCGGCGACGCCTGAGCCCGTCCACCTACTCCGAGGAGCCCTGAGCCTGTCGAAGGGCGGGGTCCGGAGGCGCGGCAGCGGCGGCGAGCAGCCTCTCCAGCTCCTCCCAGCGCCCGACGGCCAGCAGGAGCGAGCGCGGGCCGACCAGCAAGGCCCTCTCCTCCAGCTCCAACCCTTTCGCGGCGTGCAGGAAGGCGCCCGCCCGGACGGCGGCGATGCCGCGCTGCGCGTTGAGCTTGCGGGGGTTCGGCGCCTCCGGCGCGAGCAGCACCGTGTCGGGGCCGAGGACGGTCCACCGCAGCGCGTGCTCCTCGGCGACGGCGCGCAGCACGGCCTCGCGGTCGCGCTCGGCGGGCGGGGCGGCGGCGATCCTCCGCGGCGGCGTCGGCCAGTGGCAGGTGTCGAGGCCGACGTGCAGGCCCAGCTCCTCCTCGAGCATCCACGGGAGGGACGGGTACAGCGGCCGCGGCGGTGAATCCTCGGTGCGCCGGACCGGCACGCGGCCCGCCTCGCCGGAGGCCAGCGCCGCGAGGTGGCTCGGCGGCACCGGCGCCAGCCTCGGCGGCTCGGCGGCGGCGAGCGCGAGGCGGCGCTCCCCGGCGGTCGCCGGGTCGACGTAGAGCTGCGCCTCGGCTATCCGCGGCCGGCCCAGGCTCCCCAACCACAGCCGGCTGCCGGCGTCGTCGGCGGCGGCGACGGGATCGTGGCGGTCGGCCGCCTCGACGACGAAACGCACCATCGCCAGCTCCGCCGGCCGGCTGCGCGCCAGGACGACCGGCGGCTGCGAGCCGTGGGCGCTGGCGCGCACGCCCAGGTCGCGCAGCGCCCGGCGGACGGCGGCGGGGTGCGCGTGGCGCAGCGGGAAGGCGGCGAGGCCGAGCGGCTCCCAGGGGCCCCGGTGCGTCGGGGTGTCCGCCGCGACCAGGATGCGGCGGCCGCCGAGGAGCGTCCAGAACCGCCCCGCCGGCACCGTCAGCGCGTCGAGCGCCTCGAACAGCGTCGCCGCCTCGAGACGCAGCGTGCCGCGGCCCGGATCGACGATGGCGGGATCGAGCACCAGGTCGACGTCGAACCTCGCCTCGACGGCCTGGTGCAGCCGCTCGCGCGGCGTCGGCCGCGGAAACCACAGCCGCCGCGGCGGCTCGCTGCCGAGGGCGGGATCGGGATTGCCCCACGGCCCGAACCACACGAATGGCCCTGCCGGCGGCCCCGGCGCTGGCGCCGCCTCCTCCATCGCCGCCACCACCCGCTCGGCCCACGGCATGCGCGGAGCGGCCAGCTCGACGTGCACGCCTTCGTCGTCGATCTCCAGGTGCCGCGCCGAGATCAAGCTCCGCAGCGCCGTCGCCACCTCCTCGGCGCTCGCCGTCCGCAGCCGGAACGACCGCCGCACCATCGGCTCGAACGCCGCGCGGTTCGCCGGCGTGTCCAGGTCGACGTGCACCGTCCCCTCGCCGTCGACCCACCAGAAGTGCCCCACCGCCTTGGTGAGCAGGCCGAGCGCCTCGTCCCGCGTCACCCGCTGGAAGTCCACCCGCACCTCGACCGGCTCCAGCCCCTCCGCGACGACGACGTCACACTCCCACGCCGCGCCGACGGCGGCGTAGGCATCGGCGATCTGGACGGGGTCGTCGATCTGCAGGTCCCACACGACCGCCGGCGGCTCGGCCCCGGCGACGGCGGCGCAACCGAGGGCGGCCGCCAGGAGAACGACACGGATGAAGCGGAGCTGACTCATTCGCCGAGTCTACGAAACGGCGTCCGCGGCCCGTTTGACCCCACGCTTCCCGCACTGTAAAATCGGCGCAACTAAAGCGTAAGAGAGACCCACCGAAAGGAGGCACGCAGCCAGAGGAGAGGTCCCACGCCACCCGCCGGTCCGGCGACCCGGGAGCCGGCGATCACAAGCGGGTACGGCAGAGGAGGCACCCTCCGCCGCACCCTGGCCCACCCAAGAGGAGCACTCATGAGTGGACGTACCCGTCAGTCTACCGCCCCCGGCGCTGCCGCCTCGGAGGCCGCCGCCCTGCCGGAGCCCACCGGCCCCACCGACGACCGCTTCGTCTACCGCCTCACCCCGCAGGCCCTGCACATCCTGGCCGAGCACGGCGCCGGCGAGGAACTCGCCCACCCGGCCGCCCGCACCTCCGACGCCGCCGAAGCCATCGAAGCCGAGTCGAAGCGCCGCCGCCGCCGCGAAGCCCGCCGCCGGGGCCGCCGCCTCGCCACCATCTCCCACTGCACCCGCGGCTCCCAACGCCTCCCCTTGCTGCGGCTCTCCGGCAACTGGCTCCGAGAGGCCGGCTTCGACCTCGGCCAGGAGTACGAGGTGGAGGTCGGCGAAGGAAAGCTGACCATCGAAGTGGTGTAGCTCAATCACTTACGCCCCGCCCGACCGAGGAGATGGGCGGGGCAACGCCCTGGGTACAGACCGGCCACATAGGTAACAGATCAGACCGGGGACATGGGTGACACTCTGAGAGAGCATCGAGCGCCTGAGGAGGTGCTTGATGCCCTGGAAGGAGACGACACCCGTGGACCAGAGACTGCGATTCATCGCGG
>CAZLBJ010000478.1:0-4936 GCA_964557755.1 uncultured Thermoanaerobaculia bacterium | reverse complement strand
CGGCGAAGGCGTCCTGCCAGCGCGGCGGCAGCGGGTCGGGAAGCGAGGCGTCGCCGTCGCCGCGCCCGTCCGCCGCCGGGTCGGGCGGCGCGTCGAGCAGCAGGCGGGCGCCGCGGTGGCGCACCAGGGCGGCGAGCAGGTCGGTGGCGAGGCCGGTGGCGTCGGCGAAGCCGTGGATCACCACCAGGCGCGCCGGCAGGGCGCGCTCCGGGTCGAGGGCGAGGACGTGCGCCGCCCGCTGGTAGAGGACGGCGGGGCGGGCGACGCCGAGCTCGCCGAGGGCGCCGTGGAGGCGCGCCGCGACGCGCACCAGGGCGCGGGCGCGGTCGGCCTCGGCGCGGCTGCCGCGGCCGTCCGCCGCCGCCTCCTCCAGCGCCTCCTCGGAGGCGTCGGCGAGCACCGGCTCGAGACCGGCGTCGAGCAGGTCGCGCACGGTGGCGGCCACCGCGCCGTAGCCGTCGACCAGGAAGTCGAGCCCGCGCGCCAGCGCCGGCTCGCCGCGCGCCAGCCGCCGCACCAGGACCTCGAAGGCGAGGTCGCCCGGCGGCAGCGCCGACGGCGCCTCGCCGGAACGCTCCAGCACCTCGCGGGCGACGGCGAACAGCGTCTGCACCTGGACGCCGGCCACCGCGCCGTGGCGGCGCGCCAGGCGCGCGCCGAGGTGCTCGCGCAGGCTGCGCGACGGCACCACCACGCGCACCGGCCGCGCCAGGGCGGCGAGGCCGGCGCCGCCAAGCGGCCCGAGGTGCGGCGCCAGCAGCTCGAAGAGCACCTCCTCGGCGGCGCGGGCGCCGTGGGTGAGGAGGACGCCGGGGCCGTCGGGCGGTGACGGAGGCAGGGGCATCGTCGCCGGCTATGCGAGCACGCGCCGGCCGGGATGTCAACGCGCCGCGGCGCTGTCCCGCCGCGGCGCCCTTCGCCGCACTGTAGGAGTACGGAACGACCTACTCCCACCACCACGAGGAGTCCCGCCATGCGCAAGATCGCCTTCTGCCTCACCGCCGCCGCCCTCTGCCTGCTCGCCCTGCCCGCCGCCGCCGGCGAGGCGCCGCCGCCCGAGCCGGCGGTGGACCTCCAGCCGGTCGAGGTCCTCGACCTCGACGGCCTCCAGACGGAAGACGAAGGGGAGTGCGAAACACCGGCGGCCGCCGCCGGAACCCCGGAGCCGGTGTTCCTCGCCGGCGAGCAGTGCGGCGGCGTCATCTGCCCCAAGGGGACCTACTGCTGCAACCCGACCTGCAACGCCTGCGTGCTGTTCGGTATGTCCTGCACGCAGCAGTCCTGCAACTGAGCCCGGGTCCGCAGACCCGCGCCCACCTCGACAAGGAGCCCCCCATGCGCAAGATCACCTACCTGTGCCTCACCGCCGCCGCTCTCTGCCTCCTCGCCCTGCCGGCCGCCGCCGAGCAGGCGCCGCAGGCGGAGCCGGCGGTAGACCTCCAGCCGGTCGAGGCCCTAGACCTCGACGGCCTCCAGACAGAGGACGCCACCGGTGAGTGCGAGGCGCCGGCTGCCGCCGTCGGCACTCCGGAGCCGGTCTTCCTCGCCGGCGAGCAGTGCGGTGCCGTCGTCTGCGGGAAGGGCAAGTACTGCTGCAACTTCTCCTGCAGCCTCTGCGTCTTCCACGGCATGTCCTGCACCCAGCAGGTGTGCTGAGCGGCGGGTTGCCGGGGACGGCGGGGAGGGCGAGGAGGGCTCGCCCGGGGAGCAGCGAGCTACGAGGAGGACTTTGGAGGGGGGCTCGCTTCGGCTTCCGCGCGCCGCCACCGCCCGAGGACTCCGGAGGCCCGTGCCCTTGGCGCGCTCCAGACGTCCCCGGTCGAGCCCTCCCCGCCCTCCCCGCCTCACCGGCGGTGGAGTAGGGGATGAACGTCAACCCCCACGTCAACGTCCCCTTCGTCGATCCGTTGACGTTGACGTTGACCACGGCTGCTGAGACTGAATGGCTGACCGCGCCATGCCGCCACCAACGCCCGCATTCTTCCTGGGGGGCCACCGCCGGTCTCCGGGGTGGGGTGGGTCCCCGCGCAGGGACGTCTGGAGCCGGGCAAGCGCAAGTGCCTTCGGAGTCCGATGCCGATGGCGCCCGGCGGAAGCCGAAGCGCGCCCCCGGTGGGAGTCCGAGCAGTAGCGCGCTGCTCCCTGCGCGGGGACCCACCCCACCCCGCCACCACCGCCCGTCCCCCTTCAGTTGACGTTCGCCGTTGACGTCGACGTTGGCCTTCGACGTCGCCGTCCCTCTGCTAGAGTCCCGGGGCGCGATGCCTGCCCTCCGCCGATCCCGTCCCGTGCCGCCGCGCCTGCCGGCGGCGCTGCGCGGCGGGCTCCTCGCCGTCCTCCTCGCCCTCGCCGTGTGGGTGGCCGTACGCCATTCGGTGGAGCCGGCCGAAGCGTGGCCGCCGCCGCACCTGTTCCAGCCCGACGCCGAGGCCTGCCGCGAGGCGCGCGAGGCGCGGCAGTGGACCTTCCTCGAGGTGCCGGAGGCCGGCGAGGCGGTCACCGTGGCCGACGTGGCGCGAAAGCACCACCTCGAGACGCGCTGGCTGTGCCGCGCCAACGCCCTGCCGGAGGACTGCGGCGGGCAGGTTCTCGCCCCCGGCGACCGCCTGGTCCTGCCGCTGCACGCCGACGCTGTGCCGCTGGCGCGCGCCGCGCTGCGCGAGGGCGGCGCGTGATCCCCTTCGCCGCCGTCGCCGTGCTGCTGGGCCTGGCGGCGTGGTGCCTGCTGCGCCCCGCCGCCGGCGGTACGCCGCGGGTGGTGATGCTGCTCGCCCTGCCGCTGCTCTACGCCGCCCTGGTGCTGGCGCTCGGCTTCGAGCGGCTCGACGCCCTCGAGCTGCGCTACGTCGGCAAGCGGCTGGCCTGGGGGCCGGGGGTACCGGTGACCGGCGGCGGCTCGCCGCCCGGCGCGGGGGACGTCGAGGACCTCCACGCCGCCCTGCTGGCGCCGCACGGCCTGCGCATCGAGCCCGCCGCCGCGCCGGCGCAGGATCAGACGGAGGACGTCGCCGAGGGCACCCCGGCCGCCGGCGAGCCGGTGCTGGTACTGTCCGGCCTGGCGCCGGTGGCGGTGGTGGACGGCGAGGTGCTCAACGCGGTGCGCCTCGAGGACGGCGACGTCCTGCGCGTCCGTGGAGGACAGAGCGGCGGCGATCCGGGCACGGAGCTGGTCTTCAGCGACGGCCTCCTCAGCTCCTCGCTCGCCGTGGACGGCGCCGAGGTGGCCCTGCCCGGCGCCGTCTCCCGCTTCGGCCGCCCCGGGCGCGTCGCCTTCCTGCCCGACCTGCTGGCCGGCCTGGAGGCGGAGGCGCCGGACCTGTTCAGCTACCTCGCCCACGACGACGGCGCCTGGCACGCCGTGCTGCGCGACGAGCGGCTGGAGGTGGTGCGCGGCGGCGAGGTGGTGGGCCGGCTGGGCACGCCGCACCCGCTGCCGCGCACCTTCGTCCTCGAGCTGCGGGTGGTGCGCGGCACCGCCGGCGACCGCCGCCCGCGCACCGTGCGGCGCGACCACCTGCGGGTGGGGGAGGACCACGTCGAGGTGCGCTTCGCCGAGCCGGAGCGCCACCGCCAGCCCCTGGCCGAGGTCGACGGGCCGCTCGAGCTCGGTCTCGTCGTCCCCAGCTCGGTCGACCGCCGCCCTCGCCTGATCGAGCTGGGGGAGCACTCCGCCCGCTTCCACGGCCTGGTCGGCTCGCTGCGCTTCGCGCCGGCCACCGGCACCGCCGCCCTCGAGTACCTCGGCGGCGAGCAGGCGGCGGAGCCGGGCGCGCTCTACGGCCTCGGCGAGGGCGACGACCTGATGCTGCTGCGCCTCGAGCGCCTGCGCTTCCCGGCCAAGGTGCTGTGGGACCTGGCGCTGCTGGCCCTGTACCTCTTCGTCTTCCTCGGCCCGGCGCTGCGCCGCAGCCCGGTGCTGGCGGTGGTCGCCGGCGGCGCCGGCCTGCTGCTCGCCCACCGCCTGCTGTTCGCCTGGCGCGCCGCCACCCAGCCGCCCGACTTCTTCGTCCGCGGCTACGCCGAGGCGCGGGTGGCGCTGTGGCTGGTGCCGGCGCTGCTGCTGTTCGGCTGGACCGCCGGCTTCGTGCTGCGGCGGCTGGCCCGGCCGCGGCGCGGCGAGGCGGCGGCGGACGACGGCGAACCGGCTGCCGCCTGGCGCGGGCGGGTGCGCGGCGGGCTGTCGCGGCTCGCCTGGCCGCTGCTCGGCCTCGCCACCGCGGCGCTCGGCTGCCGGCTCACCTCCGGCCGCGGCGGCGGCGCCGCCGGCGATGGCGACCTCGGCTGGCTGGCGCTCGTCCCGCTCCTCCTCGGCGCCGCGCTGCTCGGCCTCTACCTGCTCGCCGCGGGGCCGTTGGCGGGGCGCGTCCGCGCCTGGGGCGGCGCCGGCTGGCGCTGGCCGTGGTGGGGCCTGGCGGCGGCCGGCGGCGCGCTGCTGCTGCTGCGCGGCCTCGGCATCGTGCTCGGCATGCCGGAGGCGGCGCGCCTGCCCGGCACCGGCTTCCGCCTGCTGTGGACGGTGCTGCAGCTCCCGGTGTCGGCGCTGGCACTGGGGCTCGCCTGCCACACCGTCGCCGAGGACCGCGAGCGGCCCTCGCGCTGGCTGCTGGGCATTGCGCTGATCGTCGCCTTCCTGGCCGTCGACTACGCCCTGGTCGGCCTGCTGGCGGACGACACCGGCCTGCTGCTGGTGCACGGTCTCGCCGTCGTCTTCGCCCTCGTGCTGCTGCTGGCGCGGCCGCCGCGCCCCGCGTCGAGAGGCACCCGCGACGGCCTGGCGTGGACCGCCGGCGCCGTCCTCCTGCTGCTGCCGCTGGCGCTCGTCCTCGCCGCCAACCTGATGCCGCGCCAGCTCATGGCCGCCGCCGACCTGGTGCTGCCGGGCGGCCGCAGCACGCCGGCCGGCGCCGCCGACGACGCCGAGGCGCTGCGCGCCACG
>CAZLBJ010000477.1:0-3486 GCA_964557755.1 uncultured Thermoanaerobaculia bacterium | reverse complement strand
GGCGGTCATCCCCGGCGAGGCCGGGCCGGCCGACTTCGTGGTCTTCCACTTCGGCGTCGGCGGCGGCGGCGGCACCGAGGCCAACGTCGAGCGCTGGGTCGGCCAGATGGAGGGCGCCGGCGAGCCGCGGCGCGAGGAGTTCGAGGTCGGCGGCTACCACGTCACCTGGATCGAGCTGGAGGGTACCCTGCTGCCCAGCACCATGGGCACCGGCCCCAGCGAGCCGCAGCCCGGCTCGCGGCTGATCGGCGCCGTGGTCGAGGGCGAGGGCGGCCCGTGGTTCGTCAAGGTCACCGGTCCGGGCGGCACGGTCGACGAGGCCCGCGACGAGGTGCGCGCGGTGCTGGAGAGCATCGAGCCGGCATAGTCCCTGCGCTATACTCGTTGCACCTTTTCGCAGTCTCGTGTCGTGGAGTCGCGTCGTGGAGTCGTCGATCCGAGGAGGGCCGCCGCCCTGCCACAGAGCGCCAAGAGCTTCCAGTACCGGGGCGACCTGGCAGAGACGGGGCTGCCCGAGATCCTCTACACCATCGACCGCTTCGGCGTCGCGGGGGTGATCGAGGCGGAGCGCGACGGCGTCGTCAAGTCGGTCCACATCAAGGAGGGGCGGGTGGTCCACGCCGCCTCCAGCGATCTCGCCGACAGCCTCGGCACCTTTCTGCGGCGCGCCGGCAAGCTCTCCGCCGAGGGCTACGCCGAGACCATGCGCCTGCGCGGCGAGAGCGACCGGCGCTACGGCGAGTTGCTGGTCGAGGCGGGGGTGCTGTCGCCGCTGGAGGTCTACCGGGCGATCCGCGAGCACGTCGAGGCCATCGTGTGGAGCCTCTTCTCGTGGGAGGAGGGGGCGGTGATCTTCATGATCGGCGACTTCGCGCCGCGCCACCACCGCATCCGCGTCGAGCTGGCGATGCCGCAGGTGATCCTGCAGGGCATCAAGCGGGCGCCCAACGCCCGCGCCCTGGTCTCCCGCCTCGGCACCCGCGACACGGTGTTCACCCCGCAGTGGGACGTCGAGACGCTGATCGAGGCCGGCCTCGACGGCGGCGAGCACGACCTGCTGCAGCTCGTCGACGGCCGCCGCACCCTCTACGAGGTGTGCACCGACGGCCCCTTCTCGGCGGCCGACAACGCCAAGCTGATGTACGCCTTTCACGTGCTGCGATTGATCGCCAGGGCCGGCGCGGAGAAGACTGCCGCCGCGCCGCCGCCGGCCGGTGGCGCCACGAGCGGGAACACGAAGCCGCTCAAGATCCGTTTGAAGACCGGCGGCGACCGCTTCGCCGAGCCCGAGCCCTGAGGAGCCGCAGAGCACCATGCCGATCTACGAGTACCAGTGCCAGGAGTGCGGTCGCCGGACCGAGGCCCTGCAGCGCCTGGCCGAGGCACCGCTGAGCGAATGCCCCCACTGCGGAGGCCCGCTGCGCAAGCTGGTCTCCGCTCCCGCCTTCCAGTTCAAGGGCAGCGGCTGGTACGTCACCGACTACGCCCGCAAGGGCGGCGGCGAGGCCAAGGAGGGCGCCAAGGGCGGCGACAAGGAAACCGCCGGCGAGTCCGGCGGCAAGAGCGGCGGCGCCGCCGCGGAGGGCGGCAAGGAGGGCGGCAGAGAGAGCGGCAAGGAGCCCGGCGGCAAGGCCCCGGGCGCCGCCAAGGCGGGCAAGTCCTCCGGTCCGGCGGATTGACCGCGGCGCCGGGAATCCGCCGGCCTTCATGCGCTGTTAGCATAGGCGCTTCCGGTCGTGCTGCGCACCTGTGCATGCACGTCCCCGTTGCTCGCCGCCGCCGCTGCGAGCCCGTCCGTTGAACCTGGAGGTCCGATGACGTCCCGTGTCGCTCTGCTAGCCCTCGCTGCCGCCGTCGCCTGCGCCGTCACCCTGCCGGCGGCGGCCACCAGCTACGTGATGGTCACCGACGAGGCGCTGGTGGAGCGCTCCGCCGCCGCCGTCGAGGCGCGCGTGCTGTCGGTCGAGCCCGCGCCGCCGGCCGGCCGGCCCCACACCGACTACCTGATCGAGGTCGACCGGCTGCTCGCCGGCGAGGTCACGGGCCGCAACCTGGTGGTCCGCCTGCCCGGCGGCGTCGGCGCCGACGGCATCGGCCTCAAGCTATGGGGCATCCCCGAGCTCGCCCAGGGCGAGCGCGTGGTGCTCTTCCTCAACCCGCGCGAGGACGGCACCTACGCGGTGACCGACCTCTTCCTCGGCGCCTTCCGCGAGGTGGTGCGCGACGGCCGGCGCGTGCTCGTCCGCGACCACCTGGCCGAGGCCCGCGAGCTGGCCATGCCGGGCGAGGCGCCGGGCAGCCGCGACCGCTACGGCCTGCCCCGCGCCGCCGCCGAGTTCTCGCGCTGGGTCGAGGCGCGCGGCCGCGGCGACGAGCCGTCGGCCGACTACTTCCTAGAGCCGGAGGTAGCCGGCACGGGCCGCGTCGCCGAACCGTACTCGCTGTTCGACGACGACGGCACCGGCCTCAACCTGCGTTGGTTCGTCTTCGACCAGGGCGGCAAGGTCGACTGGGAGATCCAGGGCGGCGGCCAGCCCGGCTACGGCCAGAACCCCACCATCAACGCCATCAAGACGGCGATGAACGCGTGGAACGGGGACGGCGGGTCCATCGTCGACTACCGCTTTCTCGGCGCCTCGGCGCCGGTCAGCGCCAACTCGGATCTCCACAACACCCTGGTCTTCGCCAACGCCGACGGCAGCATCACCGAGGGTGACTTCTCGTGCACCGGCGGCGGCAGCGGCATCCTGGCGCTGGGCGGCCCGTTCTATCGGCGCTTCCCTACCGTCCAGGACGCCCGCGGCATCCCCTTCCACCTGATCTTCGAGGCGGACATCACGACCAACCGGGGCATCGAGTGCTACCTGACCGTCCAGCCCAACCCGCAGGGCGCCCTCGAGCAGCTCCTCGCGCACGAGCTGGGGCACACCCTCGGCATCGGTCACTCCTGCGGCAGCCCGAGCGGCTGTGCGCCGGCCCAGAATGACGCGTTGATGAACGCCTTCTTCCACACCGACGGGCGCGGTGCGGTGCTCAAGTCCGACGACCGCAACGCGGTGCGCTACCTCTACCCTGGCGCGGTCCAGGGCGGCGACCCGCCGGCGGCGCCGAGCGCCCTCGCCGGCACGCCGCTGAGCACCAGCCTGGTGCAGCTCTCCTGGACCGACAACGCCTCGGACGAGACCGGTTTCCGGTTGGAGCGGCGGCTCGCCGGCGGTACGTTCGCCCTGGTGAAGAACCTGCCTCCCAACACCGCCCAGACGACCGACGCCGGGCTCGACGACGACACCCTCTACGAGTACCGCATCCGCGCCTTCAACCAGCCTGGCCCCTCGGCGTTCAGCAACGTCGCCCAGGTCACCACGCTGCTCGCGCCGCCGGCGGCGCCGAGCGGCCTCGTCGCGACGCCGGCGTCGTCGACCTCGGCGGCCCTGACCTGGATCGACCAGTCCGACAACGAGGCCGATTTCGTGGTCGAGGCGCGCA
>CAZLBJ010000476.1:0-5185 GCA_964557755.1 uncultured Thermoanaerobaculia bacterium | reverse complement strand
GTCACGGCGCCAGCATCTCCTCGGCCGCGAGGGAGCAGCCGCGGAGCTCGGCGCCGGCGGCTCGGCCGAGGAGGCGGAGGCCGCCGGGCTCGAGCGCGCCCAGATCCTCGGTCAGGAGATGGACCGCCGAGGAGAGGTTCGCGAGGTCGAAGACCGCGATCAGGCCGGGCTTCCCCGGGGGTGCTTCCTCGAGCCGGTCGCCCGGGCTCTCGGGGTCGAGCACCCGGACCCGGACCCAGTGGGGGGCGACGAAGAGGTCGGGATGGCCGCCGGCGAGCACGTCGGTGTAGAGCTGGCTGGTGAGCTCGGTCATGCCGTACTCGCCGAGGAGGCCCTGGCGCGGCACGCCGAGGTGGGCGGCGAGGCGCGCCTCCATCTCGTCCGGCGCCACTTCGCGGCGGCGCCCCTTGAAGCCGCCGGTGACCAGCACCGCGCTGCCCGCCGGCAGCCGGAAGCGCAGCCCCATGCGCTCGAACGCGTCGAGCAGGTCGGCGAGGGCGAAGGCGGTGGCGAGCAGCAGCGCCGGGCGGCCGGCGCGCTGGCGGGCGCCGATCCACGAGCGGGCGGCGCGGGCGTCGACGCCGCGCGTGCCGAAGGCGTGCGCCGAGCCGTCGCCGCCCCATCGGCGCAGCACGTGGTCGACCATGAAGGCGAGGCTCGAGTCCGGCGCCTGCGCGCGGTCCGCCACCAGGGCGAGCATCGGCGGCCGCGCCGCGGCCAGCGGGCAGAACAGCGGGAAGGCGACGTCCAGCGTCTTGCGGTAGAGGTCGGGGTGGGGGTGGCGGTGGAGGCTGCGCTCCTCGTCGCCACCGCGCGTGCCGCTGCTGCGGAAGGTCTCGACGCCGCGGGCGCCGGCCGGCGCCGTGGAGAGGTCGAGCGACTTGAAGGCGGCGGTCGGCACCGCCGGCACGTCGCGCCAGGAGGCGACGGCGCCCGGCCGCGCGCCGCGGCCGTCGCACAGCCGGCGGTAGGGCTCGCTGTGCTCGTACTGATGGGCGAAGGCGGCGCGCGCGAGCGCTTCGAAGTCGTCCGCCGCGGGGTCGTCGAGGTAGCGCAGGATGCGCGCCGGCAGGTCGCTCATGGGCCGGATTCTGCCACAGCGGCGGCGGCCCGCCGGCCCGTCCCGCCCTGGCCTTCCGCTAGACTGGCGGGCATGGCGAAGAGCGGCAGGAAGCCCGAGCGGACGCTGCTGGCGAGCAACCGCAGGGCGCGCCACGACTACGACGTGCTGGAGACCTTCGAGGCCGGGCTGCAGCTCAAGGGCACCGAGGTCAAGGCGGCGCGCGAGGGGCGCGTCCAGCTCAAGGACAGCTACGTCGAGGTGCGCGACGGCCAGGCGTGGCTGGTGGGCGCCCACATCAGTCCCTACAGCCACGGCAACCGCATGAACCACGACCCCGACCGCGACCGCCGCCTGCTGCTCCACCGCCGCGAGATCGACCGCATCTTCGGCCGCACCCTGATGCAGGGGCAGACCGCGGTGCCGCTCGCCGTCTACACCGAAGGCAACTGGATCAAGATCGAGGTCGCCCTGGCCAAGGGGCGGAAGCTCTACGACAAGCGCCAGGCCGCCAAGGAGCGCATCGCCGACCAGGAGGCCGAGGCGGCGATGGGCGCCCGCCGCTAACCCTTGCCGACGGCGACGCGGCGCTTCTTGCCTCCGGTGTCGCGGATGCGCTCGAGCGCCGTCTGGCCGCCGAAGCGGTCGACGATGCGGTCGTCGGACTCGTCGGCGACGTCGGCCACCGCGGCGATCGCCCCCAGCAGGCTCCGCGGCTGGACGTCCCGCCCGAACATCGAGTGCGAGAAGAAGACGTCGTTGTCGACCATCGAGAAGGCGCCGAACGGCTGCACGTGGTTGAGCTCGAGCAGCGTCGTCATCAGCTCCTCGCTGACGTCCACCCCCTGCACGCAGTAGGACATGATGGTCACCACCGCCTCCTTGGGACCGTACGCCTCGACCGAGATCTCCAGCACCGTGGTGCCGTAGCGGACGTAGAAGTGGCCGTCGTCCTCGTCGTGGTAGAGGTCGTCGAAGAAGTCCGGCAGGTAGTCCTGCACCCGGCGGTAGGTCTCTTCGTGGACGGCGTGCTTGAAACGGATCATCGCGGCTGCTCCCCCTGGTGCGGTGTCGGTCGCCTTGGCCTCCTACTCTAGCGTGCATCGCGGCGGTGCGCGAACGGTGGTACATCACCGCGGCACCGTGTCATACTCGGCGCCGCAGGTCCCGCCTTCGCATGAGCTCAGGAGGACCGCCGGACCCCAGCCGTCGTCACCTTCCTCACATCGAACAAGGAGTACAGGGATGCGCCACGGAGTGAGCATCAACCGCTGGGCCTTGGCCGTCTTGGCGGCCGGGCTCGTCGTCACAGGTCCGGCCGCCTATGGGGCCGGCTTCAGCATCTTCGAGCAGGGCACCAAGGCCATGGGCATGGCCGGTGCCTTCACCGCCCAGGCGGACGATCCGTCCGCGATGTTCCACAACGTCGGCGGTCTCGCCTTCCAGCACGAGCAGGACTTCGCGCTCGGCTTCACCTACATCCGCAGCCTCGAGGCCAGCTTCGAGGGCGCCGACCCGTTCCCGGGCGCCGGCTACTCCGCCGAGCAGGAGACGCTGTCGGAGTTCCCGCCGCACGCCTACTGGGTGCAGCCGATCAACGCCACCTGGACCTTCGGCCTCGGCGTCAACACGCCGTTCGGCCTCACCACCGAGTGGGACGAAGACTTCCGCGGCCGCTTCATCAGCCGCCTGGCGTCGCTCACAGCGATCGACGTCAACCCGTCGCTGGGCTGGCAGGTGACGCCCAACTTCGGCTTCGGCTTCGGCGCCATCGGCCGCTTCTCGACGGTCGAGCTCGAGCGCCACGTGCCGCAGTTCAACCCCTTCACCCAGACCGTCGCCGACATCGCCACCGTCAAGCTCGAGGGCGACTTCGACAACTCGGGATACGGCTGGAACGCCGGCCTCCTGCACAAGGTCAACAACTCGTTCTCCTGGGGGCTCTCCTACCGCAGCGCCATCGAAATCGACTACGAGGGCGACTCCGAGCTGTCGCAGAACCTCACCGGCACGCCGTTCGACGCCATCATCGCCCAGGCGCTGCCCTTCGGCGTCACCTTCCCGGTGGAGACCGGCATCGACTTCCCGGACCTGATCAGCCTCGGCATCGCCATGGCGATCACCCCCAACAGCCTCGTCGAGCTCGACGTCAACCGCACCGGCTGGTCGAGCTTCGAGGAGCTGCAGATCGTCTTCCCGGAGGGCCAGCTGCCGAGCAGCACCCTGCCGGAGGAGTACGACGACGCCTTCCACTACCGCCTCGGCCTGCGCTGGGACAGCGCGCCCGGCCGCCAGTGGCGCTTCGGCGTCGTCTACGACGAGACGCCGCAGCCCGAGGAGGTGGTCAACCCGCTGCTGCCCGACTCCGACCGCGTCGGCGTCACCCTCGGCTACGGCTACGAGGGCAACAAGTACAGCTTCGACCTCGCCGCCATGTACCTGGTGTTCGACGAGCGCACCCGCGACGTGACCTTCCCCGGCGAGGAGGCCAGCCTCTTCTACGGCACCTACGAGCAGGAGGCGCTGCTGCTCGGTTTGACCCTCGGCTTCTAAGGAGACGACCATGAAGCAGACCGCACGCATCCTTCTCGTCCTCGCCGCCCTGCTGCTGGTCGCCGCGCCGGCAGCGGCGCAGGCCAACTTCGGCAAGTACGTCGCCCTCGGCGACAGCCTCACCGCCGGCTTCCTGAGCGGCGGCCTGATCGACGAGGCGCAGGAGCGCTCCTACCCGGCGCTGATCGCGCGCCAGGCGGGGATCAGCGGCTTCCAGCTGCCGCTCGCCGGGGCGCCGGGCATCCCGCCGCTGCTCTCGATCCAGGGCTTCTCGAACGGTTCGCCGGTGATCCGGCCGCGCGCCGCCAACCCCGGGCCGCCGCTCAACCTCAACCTGCAGCGGCCGTACGACAACCTGGCGGTGCCGGGCTTCGACGCCGCCGAGATCCTCAACGCGGTGAGCGTGCCGAGCAACCCGCTGTCGGACCTGGTGCTGCGCGGGCTCGGCACCCAGGTGCAGCAGGCGCTGGTGCAGCAACCGACCTTCGTCACCGTCTGGGCCGGCAACAACGACGTCCTCGGCGCCGCCCTCAGCGGCATCGTCATAGACGGCGTTACCCTGACCAGGGTCCAGGACTTCCTCGGCGCCTACCGCACCATCCTCGGCGCGGTGGCGCAATCGGGGGCGCAGATGGCGGTGGCCAACGTGCCGGACGTGACGGCGCTGCCGTACGTCAACACCATCCCGCCGTTCGTGGTCAACCCGGCGACCCGCCAGCCGGTGCTCGACCCCGGCGGCAACTTCATCCCGCTGATCGGCCCCAACGGGCCGATGGGCTTGGGGGACAAGGTGCTGCTGCCGGCGAGCGCGCTGCTCGCCCAGGGCATCGGCATCCCGGCGCAGCTCGGCGGCACCGGCCAGCCGCTGCCCGACAACGTGCACCTGACGCGCACCGAGCTGACCACCATCCGCGAACGCACGTCGGCGATCAACCTCGTCATCCGTGCCGAGGCCGACCGGGTCGGGGCCGCTGTGGTCGACGTCCAGGGCTTCTTCGACGACGTCGTGCGCGACGGCTTCGCGGTGGGCGGCGGCATCGTCTACACCGTCGACTTCTTCACCGGCGGCATCTTCTCCTACGACGGCGTGCACCCGACGCCGATGGGCTACGCGGTGGTGGCGAACCTCTTCATCGACGCCATCAACCAGCGTTTCAACGACGACATCCCGCGCGTCGACCTCGGGCCGTTCGTCTTCGGCCCGGACGGCTCGGCGGGGGCGACGATCCCGCTGCCCGGCCTGGGCAACGGCACGCCGGTCTTCGCCAACGCGGCCTACGAGGCGCTGCGCGTGTCGATGGGCGTGCCGTCGCGGCAGGAGCTCGAGCGCGCCAAGCGGCGGCGCGGGAAGGGCCCCGGGGCTCCAGAGGCGCCGCAGCCGCCGCCGGTCGCCGTCGAGCGTTTCTCCGATCGGTTCGGGGACCGCTGAACGCGGCCTCCGGCCCGGCGCCGGGGCGCGGCAGCCCCGGCGCCACCCACGGGAGCCCGGAAATTTCGGGCTCCCGTTCCCTTTTTGTTGGGAAGAACGGCTAGAGGAACGGCATGCACTCCATCTCCATCCGCGGCGCCCGC
>CAZLBJ010000475.1:0-4237 GCA_964557755.1 uncultured Thermoanaerobaculia bacterium | reverse complement strand
CAGAGGCTGGTGGAGGTGAAAGCGACGGTGCGGAACGGCGGGGGGCGGAGGGGTGGGCGGAGGGGCGCCGAACGGGGGACGGCCCTACGCCACCACCGGCAACGCCGGAGCCAGCTCCCGGTTGGCCGGCGTCAGCGCGTCGCGGTAGCGCCGGGCCAGCGCCGCCGTGTCCGCCGGCTCGACGAAGCGCTCGTAGAGGTTGGTGCGCTGGCGCGGCCGGAAGCCGGCCTGGACGATCAGCCGCTCCATCTCCTCCTGCGACATCTTGTACGCCGTGCCGGCCGCCGAGACCACGTTCTCCTCGATCATGATCGAGCCCATGTCGTCGGCGCCGAAGTGCAGCGCCGCCTGGCCGATCTTTTTGCCCTGCGTCACCCAGCTCGTCTGGAAGTGGACCACGTTGTCGAAGAACAGGCGCGTCACCGCCAGCGTGCGCAGGTACTCGATGGGCAGCGTCTCCGGCACCTCCGGCATGTCGGTGTGCTCGTGCTGGAAGGTCCACGAGATGAACGCCGTGAAGCCGCCCGTCTCGTCCTGCAGGTCGCGCACCCGCTGCAGGTGCTCGACGCGCGACGCCAGCGGCTCGCCCATGCCGTACATCATCGTCGCCGAGGTGCGCAGACCGTTCCCGTGCGCCTGGCGCATGACGTCGATCCACTCCTCCGCCGAGCACTTCGGGTACGCCAGCACCTCCCTGCGCACCGCGTCGGAGAGGATCTCCGCGCCGCCGCCGGGGATCGACATCAGCCCGGCCGCCTTCAGGCGCGCGATGACGTCGTGGAAGCTCATGCGCTCCTTGCGCGCGATGAACTTGATCTCCGGCGGCGAGAAGGCGTGCACGTGGACGTCCGGGTAATGCTCGCGGATGTAGCCGACCAGCTCCTCGTAGTACGACAGCGGCAGGTCCGGGTGCACGCCGCCCTGCATCAGGATGCCGGTGCCGTGCAGCGCCAGCGTCTCCTCGATCTTGCGGCCGATCTCCTCGAAGGGCAGCAGGTACCCTTCCGGGTCGCCGGGCCGGCGGTAGAAGGCGCAGAAGCGGCAGCGGTAGACGCAGACGTTGGTGTAGTTGACGTTGCGGTCGACGTTGTAGGTGGCGACCGCCGGGTCGTTGAAGCGGTTGCGCACCTCGTGGGCCGCCGTGCCGAGCTCGAACAGGTCGCCGTCGAGCAGCAGGCGGTGCGCGTCCGCCGCCGAGATGCGCCGCCCGGCCGCCGCGTCGCCGAGGATGGCGGACACGGAGCGGTCGGCGGGCGCGAGGTCGAAGTCGTGGCTCATGGCGGCTACAACCCTACCCGCAGGGACGCTGTTCCAGCAAGCGGCGGGCGACGCGGGCCTCACCACCAGAGCTCCTCGTCGGGGCTCTCCCAGGACTGGCGCGGGAACTGCTCGGCGGCAGTGCGGCGGAAGAAGCGGTCGCCCGACTCGCGCTGCCCGCGGATGCGCTCCATCGCCTCGGCCAGCGTCTCCGCCTCGTCCGGAGCCAGCGGCCGGGGTCCCGTGTCCCCCACGGTGCCACCGCCGCCCTCCCGGCCCTCGTCGCGGTGCCCCTCCGGCACGTTCTCCGGCTCCTCGGGCGGCTGCGCGCACTCCGGGGGCGGCTCGGCGATCAGGCGCTCCACTCCGGCGAGCGCCGCGGCGACGTGGCGCCGGTTCTCCGCCGCCGGCCCCGCCAGTGCGCCGCCGCGCTCGGCGACGTCGGCGAAGCGCAGCAGCGACGCCCGCCACAGCTCCGCCGTGCGCTCCAGCTGGCAGCCGCGCGGGTCGCGCTCGGCGGCGCCCCACAGCCACAGGGCGACGCCGTCGTTGTAGAGCGCCGGCTCGAGGCCGGGGTCGATCTCCAGAGCCTCCTGGTAGAGGTCGCGCGCCTCCGACCAGCTCCCGGCAAGGGTGCGCGAGCGGCCGAGGTTGTGGGTCGGCACCTCGGGACGCACGCCGTGCGCGAGGCTGCGCCGGTAGGGGTCCCGCGCCGCGTCGTGCAGGCCGACGCGGTCGAGGGCGATGCCGCGCTCGTTCTCGCGGTGGGCGCGCTGCAGCGGACTGTCGCCGCAGCCGCCGGCCAGCAGGAGGGCGAGGGCGAGGACGAGGGGGCCGCCGGCCCGCGGTGCCGGCGCGCCGAGCCGGTCGAGATCGAAGGCCGGCCCGCGCGGCACGCGGGGCCGGTCGAAGAGCAGGACCTCCAGCACGAAGGCGGCGAGGAAGCCGGCCAGCAACCATCCCGACAGGTCGCGCCGGGCGCGCGCGTCGGCCACCGTCTCGCGGCCGAGACCGCCGCGCGCCTGGAGGCGGCGCACCTCGGCCTCCAGCGCCGTCTCCACCCCGGGGGCGTCGACCAGGAACAGGCCGCCCGTGCGCCGCGCCATGGCGCGCAGGTGGGTGTCGTCGCGGCGGGTGGTGAAGGTGGCCAGCTCGCGGCGCTCCGCGTGTCCCGCCATCACGTCGCGGAAGTCCCAGATCACCCGCCCCTCGCCCTCCTCGCTGCCCAGGGCCACGGCGTGCACCGGCACACCGCTGTCCGCCAGCGCCGCCAGCGGCTCGCCGAAGGTGGCGTCCTCCGGCCGCGCGGCCTCGCCGTCGGAGAGCAGTACCACCTGGGTGCCGGCGGCGCCGTCGCCGGCCAGGTGGAGGGCGGCGTCGAGGGCGGCGGCGAGGTTCGAGCCGCTGCGCCGGTAGACGGTGTGCAGCTCGGCCAGTCGCACCGCCTCCGCCGCCAGCGCGCGGTCGTCGGTCATCGGCAACTGGAAGGTGGCGACTCCGCTGAAGGTGGCGAGAGCGAAGCGGTAGCCCTCCAGCCGCCCGATCAGCCCCAGGGCGAGGTGCTGGGCGCGCGCGAAGCGATGGCCCGCTTCGCCCTCGGCGGGCGGCACCGCCGGGTCCTCCGCCGCCATGCTGGCGGACGCGTCGAGCAGCAGCACCACGCGCCCGCCGGCGGCGGCGACCTCGGCTTCGCCCGGCAGCACCGGACCGGCGGCGGCCGCCACCAGGGCCGAGCCGAGCAGGAAGAGCACGGCGAGGTGGGGGCGCAGGTTGCGCCCGTGGTAGCGGGTGAGGCGGCCGCGGAAGCGCGGCGCGGCGTGCGCCTCGATCCACGCCACGGAGAGCCGCTGGACGGCGGCGAAGCGCCAGAAGACGAGCACCCAGGGCACGCCGAGGGCGAGCAGCAGGCCGGGCTCGCGGAAGTCGATCACCGGTACGGCCTCCGCGCCAGCATGCCGGCGAGGAAGAGGTGGGCGGCGAACAGCGACAGCGCGGTCTGCGCCATCGCCGGCGCGTAGCTGCGCGGCACCTCCACCCGGCGCACCTCCAGCGGCGCGCTCTCCAGCCGCGACAGCTCGTCGAACACCGCCTCCAGCGCGCCGACGTCGGTGGCGCGGAAGAAACGGCCGCCCGCCGCCTCGGCCACGGTGCGGAGCTGGCGGTCGTCGAGCACCGTCAGGTAGGCGTCGTGGCCGCCGACGCGCCCGCCCTCGTAGTAGACCTCCACCGGCTCGGTGCCGCCGACGCCGATGGCGTGGAGGCGCACGCCGGAGGCTGCGAGGTGGCGGGCGGCGAGCAGCGGATCGACGCCGAGGTTGCTCTCGCCGTCGGTGATCAGCACCGCCGCCTGGCCCCGCCCCTCGACACGCGTAGCGGCCAGCCGCTCGGCGGCCACCAGCAGGGCGTCGCCGACCGCGGTGCCGCCGCTGGTGCCCTGGTTGAGCATGTCGGCGCCGACGTCGTCGAGCAGGGCCCGCAGCACCCGCCGGTCGGTGGTCAGCGGCGACTGCACGTAGGCGTCGCCGGCGAAGACGACCAGCCCGAAGCGGTTGCCGCCGCCGCGGGCGATCAGCTCGCCGGCCAGCCCGCGCAGGGCGGCCAGCCGGTTCGGCGGGAAGTCCTCGGCCAGCATGGAGAGCGAGACGTCGAGCACCAGCATGACGTCGACCCCCGCGTCCTCCACCCGCTCGTAGCGCTCGATCACCTGCGGGCCGGCGGCGCCGGCGACGGCGGCCGCCAGGAGCAGCAGCTCGAGCGGCAACACCAGGGCGGCCAGGGCGCGCCGCCGCAGCGGCGCCGCGCGGTACTGGAGCGGCGCCACGGCGACCACCGAGCCGCGGCCGCGGCGCCAGCGCCACAGACCCCACAGCGGCAGCAGGAGGAGCAGGCCGAGGACGGCGGGGCGGGCGAAGACGACGGCGCCATCCATCAGCGGGACCTCCCGCGCCGCCGCCGGTGGCGGCCGCTGCCGCCGCCGTCG
>CAZLBJ010000474.1:0-2758 GCA_964557755.1 uncultured Thermoanaerobaculia bacterium | reverse complement strand
GGCGCTTGTAGTCCTCCGCCTGCTCCGCCTCCCGCTGCACTCTCTCGCCGGCGCGGGCGATGCGCTCCTGCTGCGCGGTCACCTTCTTGGCGTAGCGCTCGTGTAGCGCTTCGACCGCGCGGTCGCGCTCCTCGTTCGCGGCGTCGGTCAGGCGGATGCGGAAGTCTCGCTCGCTCTCCCCCGGGCGTGCCACCTGGCCCAGGCCCTCGGCGGCCGCCAGCTCGAGGCGGCGGGAGCGGTAGAGGGCGTCGGCGAGGTCGTTCATCCAGGTGCGGTAGCGGCGCGCCTCGCCGGCCGCCGCCGGCGGCGGCTCGAAGGCGGCGGCGCCGGGCAGCGGCTGCGGCAGCAGGTCGCGCTCGGCGTCGAGCTCGAGCGGCCGCGCGGCGTGCCAGTCGGGGTCGGTGGGCGCCGCCAGCGCGGCGAGCAGCACCGCCTCCTCGCTGTGGCGGACGCCGCGCTTGTCGTCGACGTAGTGCACCCGCGCCATGCCCAGCAGGTGCGGCCGGTAGCGCGCCCCGGCACCGCCGCCGGCCGGCACCAGGAAGGACTGGGTGACGTCCGGCGGCAGCACGGGCGGGGTGGCGGTGGTGGTGGCCGAACCCCGCCCTTCGACGGGCTCAGGGCTCGTTGCGGGTGGGCCCGCGGGTGCGGACCGCGCGGGCTCGCTCGCCGGCGCGGCTGCCGAGCCCGCTACCGCCACCGCCCCCCTTCCCTTCTTCCCCTCGCTGATCTGTTTGATCTGCTCCCGCGTCAGCGGTCCGGCGAGGTACGACATCACCCACCGCGTGCGTATCAGCACCGGCGCCTCCTCGTGGACGTTGTGGACCACGAAGACGCGCTTGTCCAGCGTCGAGAGCAACTTGTCCATCTCTCCCCGGTCGACGCCGCCGCCCGCGCCCTCCAGCCCGTCGAGCAGGCGGTCCTTGTCGCGCTGCGTCTGCAACCGTCCCAGGAACCAGGTGCCGATGTTGGACAGACCCTTGTAATCCAAATCCACGGGGTTCTGCGTCGCCAGCACTACTCCAAAACCATAAGCCCGCCCCTGTTTCAACAGCGTCAGCAGCGGCCGCTTCGACGGCGGCTCGGCGACCGGCGGCAGGAAGCCGAAGATCTCGTCCATGTAGAGCAGCGCGCGCAGGCTGGAGGTGCCGCTCTGGGCGCGCACCCAGCCCACCACCTGGTCGACGAGCAGCGAGACGAAGAACATGCGCTCCGCCTCGGAGAGGTGTGCGATCGAGAACACCGCCACCCGCGGCCGCCCCTCGGCGGTGTAGAGCAGGCGGCCGACGTCGAGCGGCTCGCCCTCCAGCCACGAGGCGAAGCCCGGCGAGGCGAGCAGGTTGTTGAGCGCCATGGCGAGGGTGAAGCGGTCGTTGGCCGGGAAGAAGGTGTCGAGCGGCATGACGCCCACCTTGTCGACCGGCGGCGCCTGCACCTGCTGGATGAGGGCCGCGAGGTCGAGGTCGCGGCCCTCCCGCCAGGCACGCTCGAAGAGCAGCGCCAGCAGGATGTGCTCGCGGCTGCGCACCGGGTCGGCGTCGACGCCGGCGAGACCCAGCAGGCTCGCCACGGTGGTGGCTACGCGGTCGCGCAGCAGCTCGGCGTCCTCGAGCAACGCCGCCGGCGGCGCCGCGAACGAGGCGAGCACCGACACCGGCGTGCCCGCCGAGCTGCCCGGCGTGTAGAGGGTGAAGTCCGCCGCCGCGCGCAGGCGGCGGATGCGCTCGCCGTCCTCGTCCCAGCGCGCCAGGCCCTCGCGCCACGCCGCCGCCTGCGCCGCCGCGTGCTCCTCGCGCGACTGGCCGGCCCGCCGCGCCGCCTCTGGATCGACCCACGGCGCGAAGTCCTCCGCCGCCAGCTCCGGGAAGGTGAGCAGCAGGTTGCCGAGGTCGCCCTTGGGGTCGATGACCAGCGCCGGCACGCCGTCGAGCGCCGCTTCCTCGATCAGGGCGATCCCCAGCCCGGTCTTGCCGGAGCCGGTCATGCCCACGACCAGGGCGTGCGTCACCAGGTCCCTCGAGTCGTACAGGTACGGCACCGGCGCCGTCTCCCCGGCCGCCGGGTCCACCGGCCGGCCGAGGTAGAAGACGCCGAGCTTCTCGTAGGCGGGGAGCTGCGGGTCGCTCATCGTGGTCTCCGCGGGAGTGGAACAGGGCCGGTCCGCGACCGTGGCGGCAACGGCATTGCAGTCTACGCCAGCCATGGACGACGACCTCGACACCCTCGACCGTGCGGCGCTGATCGCCGAGGTGAAGCGGCTGCGCGCCGGCATCCGCGAGCACCGCGACAGCTCCGGCCACAATCTCTGCTGGCACCACCCGCAGCTCTGGGGCCTGCTGCCGGAGCCGATCCCCACCGACATCGCCGTGCCGCCGTGGCCGCGGTTCCTGCGCGGCTGCCTGCGCTACCGCGAGTCGCTCGACCGCGAGCTCCCCGGCGCGCCGGTGCACCGGGGCGAGTACGACGGCCGCTAGTCCGGCGCCGGCAGCCCCACCGTCACCCGCAGCGCCTCCGGGCGCAGGTGGCGGCGGACGGCGGCGTGGACGTCGGCGCGGCCGAGGCGGGCGAGGCGCTGCTCGCGCCAGCCGGGGCGGTCGAGCGGCAGGCCGACGTGCTCGGCGCGGACGATCAGGTCGGCGAGCTGGCGCGCCGTCTCGCGGCGGAAGGGCTCGCGGCCGGCGAGGTAGGCGCGGGCGTCGGCCACCTCCTCGTCGCTCGGCCCCTCGTCGACGAAGCGGGCGAGCTCCTCGCGCAGGCC
>CAZLBJ010000473.1:0-4258 GCA_964557755.1 uncultured Thermoanaerobaculia bacterium | reverse complement strand
GGCGGCCGCCGCGCCGCCGCACGGCCCGCCGCCGCCCCCGAGCGGCTGCCGCCCACGCCGCCCCCGGCGCAGGCGCCGCCGGCCCCCGACCCGGGCGCGCCGCTGGCCACCGACGACGGCGACGCAGAGGTCGAGCTCGCCGCCTTCACCGTCGACGACGAGGCCGTGCCCCCCCTCGCGGCCGCCGGCGACGACGACGCCTTCGACGAGGCGGCCTTCGACGCCTCGTGGGCCGAGGCCGGCGCCGAGACCGGCGGCTCCACCGAGGTCGAGCCGCCGCCCGGCTTCGAGCCGCGCGGGCTCGCCGCCGAGGCCGAGGAGGAGGAGGAGGAGGAAGCGGAGGACGAGGACGCGGCGCCCGCCGCCGCGCCGGCGGCCGGCGCCGCGCCCGGCGACGCCACCGACCCCGGCAGCGACGACGGCAGCCAGCGCTTCGGCCACTACCGCCTGCTCGACCGCATCGCCATCGGCGGCATGGCGGAGGTGTGGAAGGCGCGGATGAGCGGCGTCGAGGGCTTCCAGAAGACGGTCGCCATCAAGAAGATCCTGCCGCAGATGACCGACAACGCCGACTTCATCGGCATGTTCATCGACGAGGCCAAGCTGGCGGCGCAGCTGAACCACCCGAACATCACCCACATCTACGACCTCGGCAAGATCGGCCGCGACTACTACATCGCCATGGAGTACGTCGACGGCCCGAACCTGCGCAACACGCTGAACCAGGCGCGGCGCAAGGGGACGCCGCTGCCGGTGGGCCTGGCGCTGCTGATCGCCGCCCGCCTCGCCAGCGCCCTCGACTACGCCCATCGCAAGCGCGACTTCGACGACCGCGAGCTCGAGCTGGTGCACCGCGACGTATCGCCGCAGAACGTGCTGCTCTCCTACGAGGGCGACATCAAGCTGTGCGACTTCGGCATCGTCAAGGCGGTGAGCAAGGCCACCCACACCCAGATGGGGGCGCTGAAGGGCAAGCTCCAGTACATGTCGCCGGAGCAGGCGTGGGGGCGCACGGTCGACGCGCGCTCCGACATCTTCTCGCTCGGCTCGCTGCTCTTCGAGATGCTCACCGGCGAGCGCCTGTTCACCGGCGACAACGAGATTTCGGTCCTCGACGCGGTGCGCGAGTGCTACGTGCGCTCGCCGCGGGAGATCAACCCGCGGGTGCCGGAGGCGGCCGAGCGGGTGGTGCTCACGGCGCTCGAGAAGGAGCCCGACGACCGCTATCAGAACGCCGGCGAGATGCAGCAGGAAATCGAGGAGGTGCTCTACCAGCTCCGCCCGACGCCGAGCCAGGCCGACCTCGGCCTGTGGCTGCGCCGCCTGGACGACGCCGACGAGCTCGACGACGAGGCGCGCCGCGCCTTCTCGTGGAGCGACGCCGCGGCCGCCCCGCCGCCGCCGGCCGCACCGACCCCCTTCGCCCTCGCCGCCGGAGCGGCCGCCGGCGCCGCCGGGCGCCCTGCCGTCCCCACCAGCGTGGCGCCGGAGGCGCCGGGGCTCGAGGCCGACTTGGCGGCGACGCGCCCGGTGCCGATCGCGCGGGAAGCGCCGGTGGACCGCCGCGAGCAGACCGCCACGGGGACCGGCACCGGCACCGGCACCGGCACCGGCACCGGCACCGGCGTCAAGATCACCACCGCCGGCGCCTTCGACGCCGCCAACGCCGGCGGGCCGGCGCCGGGTGCCGTGCCCGGCGTCGTGCCGCCGCCGGCCGGCCAGCGCATCGAGGTGGAGGAGGGCGGGCGCCGCGGCCTGTGGCTGATCCTCGCCGCCATCCTGGTGCTCGCCGCCCTCGGCGTCGGCTGGTACTACCTGGCCGGTCCCGGCGCCGGCACCCCCGGCGACGTGGCGCCGCCCATGGAGGAGGTGCCGGAGGAGGTGCTGCCGCCCGCCGGGCCGGCGGTGGCGCCGGAGGCGGCGCCCGAGACGGAGCCCGGCGCCGCCGACCCCGCCGGCGAGGCCGCCGCGGCCGAGACGGTGGACGGCGCGGCGGCCGAGGGCGAGACCGCGGTGCCGCCCGACCTGGCGGCGATGGTCGAGGAGGAGCTGTCGAAGAAGGAGGCCGAGATCCGCGGCGAGTACGAGGCCCGGGAGCGCCAGATCCGGGCCGAGATCCAGCGCCTGCAGCAGGAGGCGGCGACCGCCGAGGCGGCGCGCGAGCGCGAGGCCGCCGCCGCCGAGGAGGGCGGCGACGGCGCTCCCGGCAGCGCTCCCTGATCGCTTGTCAGCCGCTGCGAAGCGAAGTATCCTGCCCTCGACGCGGCGCGCCGCGCCCCCATTCCATAGCCATCACTGGAGACGATGATGAGCCTCAGCGAGCAGCAGAGGAGCTTCTACGAGAACACCCTCGACGTGACCCGCCAGGAGATCGAGGAGCTCGACAACCAGATCGAGGCCGAGCTGGCCAAGGTCAAGGATCGCCTCGCCGAGCTGCAGGCGGCCAAGAAGGCGGCCCGCCAGATGTACGACGCCGCGTGCATGCGCCTCGGCGTCCCCAATGAGCTGGAGGCCGAGGAGGAGGAGGGCGGCGAGGGCACCGGCTTCTAGGCCGCGACCCGCGGCCTCCTCGAGGCCGCCCCACCGCCCGCCGTCCCCCACCGCAGGCCGCCCCCGCCCCGCTCCTCCCTCCCGATGCCCTGGTTCAAGAAGACCAAGAAGCCCAAGCCGGTGCGGCGGGACCGGCGCGCCCTGAAGGCCACCCTGGCCACCTGGCTGCGCCACCTTGCCGCTGCCGCCTGAAGCCGCCCGCGTCCTCGGCGACCTCGGCCGCTTCGGCATCCACCTCGGCCTCGACCACGTGCGGCGCCTCGCCGCCGCCCTCGGCGAGCCGCAGCTCGCGGTGCCCTCCGTCCTCGTCGCCGGCACCAACGGCAAGGGCTCGACGGCCGCCCTGCTCGCCTCCATGGCGGCGGCCGGGGGCCTCTCGACCGGCCTCTACACCTCGCCCCACCTCGAGGACGTCACCGAGCGCCTGCGCCTCGGCGGCGGCCCGGTGGACGGCGGCGCGCTGAGCGCCGCGGTGCTCGCGGTGGTGGCCGCCGCCCGCCGCCTGCCCGACGGGCCCCCGACCTACTTCGAAGCGCTGACCGCCGCCGCCTGGCTGGTGCTGCGCGACGCGGCGGTCGACCTGGCGGTGACCGAGGTCGGCCTCGGCGGCCGCCTCGACGCCACCAACGTCGCCGAGCCGCTGCTCAGCGTGGTGACGCCGATCGCGCTGGAGCACCAGGCGCTGCTCGGCGACACGCTGGGGGCGGTGGCGCGCGAGAAGGCCGGCGTGCTGCGACGCGGGCGGCCCGCGGTGGCGTGGGGCGGCGAGCCGGAGGTGCGGCGGGCGCTGGCGGCGGCGGCCACCGAGGCGGGCGCCGAGCTCGGTTTCGTGGACGACGAGGTGAGGATCATGGAGGTCGAGGCGCGGGCACCGGTGCCGTGGGGCGGGCTGCGGGTGGTGCTGGAGACGCCGGTGCGGCGCTACGCGCTGGAGACGCCGCTGGCCGGGCGGCATCAGGCGGTGAACCTGGCGCTGGCGGTGCGGGCGGCGGAGCGGCTGGGCGAGGTAGCGGGCGGCCTCGGCCTCGCCCTCGGCGAGGAGGCGATCCGCCGGGGCGCGGCGGAGGTGCGCTGGCCGGGGCGCCTGGAGTCGGTGGAGGTGCCGGGGGCGCCGGGGGAACCGGCGCGGCGGGTGGTGCTGGACGCGGCGCACAATCCGGCGGGGGCGGAGGCGCTGGCGGCGTTCCTCGACGAGGCGGCCGCGGTGGCGGGCGAAGGCGCGCCACGGCCGGTTCTGGTGTTCGGGGTGCTGCGCGAAAAGCAGGCGGAGGGCATGCTGCCGCCGTTGGCCCTCCGTGCCGGGCGGGTGGTCCTGACGCGGCCTTCGGGCGAGCGCGGGCGCGACCCGCGCGAGCTGCTCCCGCTGCTGCCGCCCGGCGGCGACCTGGATGTCAAGGTCGAGCCGGACCCGGGGCGGGCAGTGGAACGGGCGCTCGCCTCGTCCGGGGGTGGAACCGTGGTCGTCTGCGGGTCGATCTTCCTGGTGGGTACCGTTCGGGGGTGGCTGCGGGAGAGGTTCGGGGTTCCGGGGGCGTGAGAACGTCAACGGACAACGTCAACGTCAACTTCGGGGGGAGGGGCGTTGGTGGCAGGGTGGGGTGGGTCCTCGGGTAGGGAGCGGCGAGCTACTGCTCGAACTTTGGAGGGGGGCTCGCCTCCTCGTCCACGGGCCGCCACCGCCCGAGGACTCCGGCGGGTATGGCCCTTG
>CAZLBJ010000472.1:0-9892 GCA_964557755.1 uncultured Thermoanaerobaculia bacterium | reverse complement strand
CATCGCCGGCGTCTCCAAGGACCCCGCCGAGTCGCACCAGGCGTTCTGCAAGAAGTACGACCTCACTTTCACCCTGCTCACCGACGCCGAGGGCGGCTTCCTCGAGGAGGTCGGCGCCTGGGGCGAGAAGACGATGTACGGCCGCACCAGCGAAGGCATCAAGCGCTCGACCTTCGTCATCGGCAAGGACGGCACGCTCGTCAAGCACTACCCCAACGTCCGCGCCAAGGGCCACGCCGAGCGCGTCCTCGCCGACGTGCAGGCGCTGTAGCGCGCTCAGCCGGCGAAGCGCTCGAGCGGCACGGTGCGGTCGGGGAAGGCGGCGAGGAGGTCGCGGTCGACGGTGACCAGGGGGACGCCGAGGTCGCGGGCGAGGGCGACGAACTCGCAGTCGTAGGCCGAGCAGCCGCTCGCCGCCGCCAGCTCGAGGACGTCGGCCGAGGCCACCCCGTACTCGCCGCCGGCGAGCAGCCGTTCCGCCTCCGCCTGCAGGCGCCGCGCCTCGCCGGCGGCGAGCAGGCCGCCGCGCACCTGCGTCGCCAGCACGTTGCGTAGCTCGCTGCGCCACAAAAGCGGCGCCGTCCACTCCGGGTCGAGCGCCAGCGCGCGCTCCGCCTGCGCGGTGCGCTCCGACTCCAGCAGCAGGTAGGCGACGACGTTGGTGTCGACGACGATCACGGCCTCCCCCGGCGCTTCGCCGCGGTCACCGCGGCGTCGTCGAGCGGCGCCTCGCCGACGCTGCGGCGCACCGTCCTGAGGCGCGCCAGCAGCGCGTCCGGGTCGGCGCGGCGGACGCCGAGGGCGGTCTCCAGGCACACCAGGATCTCGCTGTTGAGGCTGCGGCGGTGCTCGTCGGCCGTCCGCTTGAGACGGTCGTAGAGGTCGTCGGGGATGTTCTTGACGGTGAAGCTCGGCATGGTCGGCCCTCGGCTCGCGGTCCTCGATGGTTCCGTTACGGTTCCATTATGGTTGCAGCCGACGGCGAAGTCAAGCACGACGCTCACGGGGATCCTCCTGTTCGCGATGTGGCGGCGGGCACCGGCCGTCCTGGGACCGGTGCTCTCGACATGTAAGGACGCCGAAGCGCGCGGTGATCGCACAGGCGGGTGCTTGCCGAGCGCCCCGAAAGCCTGATAGAGCAGGGCCGGAGATCCCGACGTGGACGAGCGGCGGCAGGGCGAGGACGTAGGAGAGGACCGGCGGTGGCGAGGCGGCGAGCGCCCGGCGCGGCGGCCCCTGCGCGCCCGCGCCGGCCGCTGGGCCGGCCTCGCCGTCGCCGCCGCCATGCTGCTGGCGCCGCCGTCGGCGGGCCTCGACGCCGCCGGCTGGCGCACCGCCGCCGTCGGCCTGCTGATGGCGCTGTGGTGGATGACCGAAGCGCTGCCGATCCCGGTCACCGCGCTGCTGCCGCTGGTCCTCTTCCCCCTCCTCGGCGTCGCCGGCGTCGACGCCGCCGCGGCGCCCTACGCCCACCCGCTGATCTTCCTCTTCCTCGGCGGCTTCCTGATCGCCCTGGCGCTCGAGCGCTGGCGCCTGCACCGCCGCATCGCGCTGCGCGTGGTGCACCTCCTGGGGACGCGGCCGGTGCGCCTGGTGGCGGGGTTCATGACCGCCTCGGCGCTGCTCTCGATGTGGATCAGCAACACCGCCACCGCCATGCTGATGCTGCCCATCGGCCTGTCGCTGGTCGAGCTGGTGCAGGGCGAGGCGGCGGCCGGTGGGGACGGTGGTGGCGCGATCGACGCCGACGCCCGCGGCGGCCACTTCGCCCTCTGCCTGATGCTCGGCATCGCCTATGGGTGCAGCCTCGGCGGCACGGCGACGCTGATCGGCACGCCGACCAACGCTCTCCTCGCCGCCTTCCTCGCCGACGCCTACTACCTGGAGGTGGCCTTCGTCGACTGGCTGCTGCTGGGGCTGCCACTGGTGGCGCTGGCGCTGCCGCTGATGCTGGCGGTGCTCACCCGCGTCTACCCGATCCGCCTGCGCGAGGTGCCGGGCGGCGCCGCCTTCATCCGCGAGGAGCTGGCGCGGCTGGGGCGCCTCAGCCGGCCGGAGGCGCGCGTCGCCGCCGTCTTTGTCGCCACCGCCGCCGCCTGGATCACGCGGCCATGGCTCGAGCGCTGGCTGCCCGGCCTCTCCGACACCGGCATCGCGATGGCCGGCGGGCTGGCGCTGTTCCTGGTGCCGGCCGGCGCCGGCCGCCGCGGCGAGGCGCTGCTCGACTGGCCGACGGCGCGGCGCCTGCCGTGGGGGGTGCTGCTGCTCCTCGGCGGCGGGCTGTCGCTGGCGGCGGCGATCCGCGACACCGGGCTCGCCGCCTGGATCGGCGAGGCGTTGCGTGGCCTCGGCGCCCTGCCGGCGCCGCTGGTGGTGCTGCTGGCGACGGTGGTGATCCTGTTGCTCACCGAGCTGACCAGCAACACCGCCACCGCCGCCGCCTTCCTGCCGGTGCTCGCCTCGATGGCGGCGGGGCTCGGCATCGAGCCGCTGCGCATGCTGGTGCCCGCCACCCTCGCCGCCTCCTGCGCCTTCATGCTGCCGGTGGCGACGCCGCCGAACGCGATCGTCTACGGCTCGGGCCGGGTGAGCGTGCCGCAGATGGCCCGCGCCGGCGCCTGGATGAACCTCGTGATGCTGGTCCTCGTCTTCGCCCTCTGCTGGCTGCTGGTGCCGCTGGTACTGACCTGAGCGGCGCGATCTTGCCGGCCGGGCCGGCGGTCGCGTGCTAGCCTGTCGGCATGCCAAAATTCACTGGATTTCGCGGAGGGAAGGCCAGCGGCTCGGGCGGCGGCCAGGTCATCGACCTGCCCGGCGTCGACGAGCTCAGACGCCGCTTCTCGAGCGGTGGGGGCAGCGTCCTGCGCTTTCTCGTCATCGCCGTCGCCGTGCTGGTGCTCGTCTTCACCTCGTTCTTCACCATCGACCCGGAGGAGGTCGGCGTCGTGACGCGCTTCGGCGCCTTCGTGCGCTACGCCTCGCCCGGCCTCAACTTCAAGGTCCCGCTCGGCGTCGAGGACGTCATCAAGGTGCCGGTCGAACGCCAGCTCAAGGAGGAGTTCGGCTTTCGCACCGAGCGCGCCGGGGTCCGCACCGAGTACTCGCAGGCCATCTTCGACGACGAGTCGCTGATGCTCACCGGCGACCTCAACATCGCCGACGTCGAGTGGGTGGTGCAGTACCGCATCCTCGACCCGTACAAGTACCTGTTCCGCGTGCGCGGCGTGCAGGACACCTTCCGCGCCATGACCGAGGCGGTGATGCGCGAGGTGGTCGGCGACCGCACGGTCAACGAGGTGATCACCGTCGGCCGCCAGGAGCTGGCGACGGTGGCCGAGGAGCAGCTCCAGGCGCTCGCCGACCAGTACGACACCGGCATCGCGGTCGAGCAGGTGGTGCTGCAGAACGTCTACCCCCCGGATCCGGTGCGGCCGTCGTTCAACGAAGTCAACCAGGCCGAGCAGCGCCGCGAGGAGCTGATCAACACCGCCCAGGCGCAGTACAACCAGGTCATCCCGCGCGCCGGCGGCGAGGCCGACCGCACGGTGCAGGCGGCGGAGGGCTACGCGCTGGAGCGCATCAACCGCGCCCAGGGCGAGGCCGACCGCTTCAACGCCCTCTACGCCGCCTACCGGCTCGCGCCGGAGGTCACCCGCCGCCGCCTCTACCTCGAGACGATGGGCGAGATCCTGCCGCGCGCCGGGCGCAAGATCGTGGTCGACGAGGACGTGCGCGGCCTCGTACCGCTGCTGAACCTCGACGGCGGCGCGCCGCTCCAGACCCCGCAAGGAGGTGACTGATGCGCTGGCTCGCTCTCGTCCTGGCCCTGGTCCTGCTGGTCGTGCTGATGGCCTCCGTCTACGAGGTCAACGAGGCTGAGCAGGCGATCATCACCCAGCTCGGCAAGCCGGTCGGCGATCCGATCGACACTCCGGGCATCCACTTCAAGGTGCCGTTCTTCCAGAAGGTCAACCGCTTCGACAAGCGCTTCCTCGAGTGGGACGGCGAGGTCAACGAGCTGCCCACCCGCGACAAGCGGCTGATCCTGGTCGACACCTACGCGCGCGGGCGGATCAGCGATCCGCTGCTCTTCTTCCAGCGGCTGCGCGACGAGAACGGCGCCCAGAGCCGGCTCGACGACATCCTCGACGGCGAGACGCGCAACTCGATTGCCAACCACGACCTGCTGGAGGTGGTGCGCACCAGCAACCGCGAACCGGAGGAGGACGAGTCGCTGCCCGCCGACGAGGCGTCGGTGCTCGAGCCGATCCGCTTCGGCCGCGAGCGCATCCGCCAGGAGATCCTCGCCGCCGCCCAGGCGCGCACCGCCGACCTCGGGCTCGAGATCCTCGACGTGCGCCTCAAGCGCATCAACTACATCGAGGAGGTGCGGGGCGAGGTCTACGGCCGCATGATCTCCGAGCGCAAGCGCATCGCCGCGCGCTACATCTCCGAGGGCGAGGGCGAGGCGCAGCGCATCCAGGGGCGGCGCGAGAAGGAGCTGCTGGAGATCCAGTCGCAGGCCTATCGGCAGGCGCAGGAGATCCAGGGCGGCGCCGACGCCGAGGCGACGGCGGTCTACGCCGCCGCCTACGACCAGGCGCCGCAGGCGCGCGACTTCTACCAGCTTCTGAAGACGCTGGAGACACTGCAGTCGACGGTCGACCCGAGCACCTCGCTGCTGCTGTCGACCGACGGCGAGTTCTACGGCTACCTGAAGAACAGCGGCGGTAACTGACGGTCCGCGCCGACACGGTGAGCTGGGAGCTCGTGAAGAAACCTCCGCCCCGCTACGGACGCCCCCGGACGCCCCTCGCGGCGTTGCGGCTCCTCGACATAGCCCCGCTATGCCTGCGTCGCCGCGCCTTGCGAGGAACGCCCGGATGGCGTCCTCGCGACGGCCGAACATTCCTTCACGAGCTCTGAGTGCACGCCCTCGTCGCCGCCGGCGCGGCGCCCGACTTCTTCGTCGAGATCGCGCTGCTGGTGGTCGCCGGCGCGGTGATCGGCTACCTCTGCCAGCGCCTCGGGCTGGTGCCGATCGTCGGCTTCCTGGTGGCCGGCGCGGTGATCGGTCCGCACGCCCTCGGCCTGGTCGCCGACCGCGCGATGGCCGACGCGGCGGCGGAGGTGGGCGTCGTGCTGCTGCTGTTCACCATCGGCATCGAGCTCAAGCTCGAGACGATGCTGCGCATCCGGCGGCTGATCTTCCTCGGCGGCGGCCTGCAGGTGGTGCTGGCGACGGCGGCGACCGCGGGGCTGTGCATGGTGCTCGGCGCCGGCTGGCGGGCGGCGGTGTTCACCGGACTGTTGGTCTCGCTGTCGTCGACCGCGATCGTGCTGAAGCTCCTCGCGGACCGCGGCGAGACCGCCAGCGAGCACGGCCGGGCGGCGCTCGGCCTGCTCGTCTTCCAGGACCTGGCGATCGTCGCCATGGTGCTGCTGGTGCCGTCGCTCGGCCGCGCCGGCGACATGGCGGGCTCCGGCGCCGAGGTCGCCTGGGCACTGGCGAAGGCGGCGGCGATCATCGCCCTGGTGCTGCTCTTCGCCCGCCGTCTGCTGCCGGCGGTGCTCGAACGGGTGGCGGCGCTGTGTGCGCCGGAGATCTTCCTGTTGACCGTCATGGCGCTGTGCTTCGGCACCGCGTGGCTGACCAGCCTCGCAGGCGTGAGCCTGTCGCTCGGCGCCTTCCTCGCCGGGCTGATGGTCTCCGAGAGCCGCTTCGCCGAGCACGCCTTCAGCGAGATCCTGCCGCTGCAGATCGTCTTCTCGGCGCTCTTCTTCATCTCGGTCGGCATGCTGCTCGACCTGCGCTTCCTCGTCGCCCACCTGCCGATGATCCTCGCCGCGGTGGCCTTCGTGCTGGTCGTCAAGGTGGTCACCACCGGCCTTTCGGTGGCCGCCCTCGGCGGCGGCCTGCCGGTGGCTGCGGGTTCGGCGCTGATGCTCGCCCAGGTGGGGGAATTCTCCTTCGTGCTCGAGCGCGCCGGGCGCGAGGCGGGGCTGACGCCGGCCGGCTTCGGCGCCGGCGGCTCGCAGGCGTTCATCGCCGCCACCGTGCTGCTGATGGTCGCCACCCCGCCGCTGGCGGCGCTCGGCTCGCGGCTCGCCGGGCGCCTCGCGGCGGCACGGCGGCGGAGCGCGGAGCGGCGCGTCGAGCGCGCTGCCGACCCGGCGGCGGCCGCCGCGGCGCTGCCGCACCTCGCCAACCACGTCATCGTCGCCGGCTACGGCGAGGCGGCGCGGCGGCTGGTGCGGGTGCTGCGCGGCTCCGGCGTGCCCTTCCTGGTCACCACCCTGAGCCCGGGCGGCGCCGACGAGGCGAGCGCCGAGGGCATCCCGGTGCTGCCCGGCGACGCCTCCCGGCGGCCGATCCTCGAGCACGCCGGCATCGAGCGGGCGAAGATGCTGGTGGTCGCCGACGACGACCCGGCGACGGCGCGCCGCATCGCCGCCGTGGCGCGGCCGCTCAACCCGACGCTGCGCATCGTCGTGCGCACCCGCCGGCTGGCCGACGCGGAGCCGCTGAGCGAGGCCGGCGCCGACCGCGTGGTGGCCGAGGAGCTGGAGTCGATCGTCGCCCTCTTCGACGACGTCCTGGTGAGCTACCGCGTGTCGCCGCGCGAGGTGGCCGAGCATGAGGCGGCGGTGCGCGGCGGCGACTACGCCCTGCTGCGCGCGCCGCGGCCGCGGCTGGCGGCGGTGGCCTCGGTGGTCGAGGACTGGGAGTGCGACCTCGGTCCCGACTGCTTCGACAGCCGCACGGTGACGCTGCGCGCCGGCACGCCGGCGGCGGCGCTCGCCTGGGGCGAGCTCGGGCGGCGCCTTCGCGAGGAGCACGCGGTGGACGCGGTGCTGCTGCGCCGCGGCGGCCGCGACGTGCCGGCGCCGCCGGACGACCTGGCGCTGGCGCCCGGCGACGAGGTGGTGCTGATGGCGCCACCGGAGCTGTTCGCCGCCGCCGGCGCCCTGTTCCGCACGCCGCAGGAGGACGCTGAGTACGAAGAGGAGGAGGGGACGACGATGGACGAGCCCAGGCAACGGCCCGTCGTGCGGGTGGGCGGCACCACCTCGCGCGGCTTCCTCGACACCGAGGCGACGATCGAGCTCCATCCCGCCGACCCGTCGCTGTGCGCGCACCTCGACCGCGTGCAGCCGGTGCGTCCGAGCGCCGCCGGCTGCGAGGAGTGCCTGGCGGCGGGCGACCGCTGGGTGCACCTGCGCATCTGCATGAGCTGCGGCCACGTCGGCTGCTGCGACTCGAGCCCCAACCGCCACGCCACCGCCCACTTCCACGCCAGCGGCCACCCGGTGGTGCGCTCCGTGCAACCTGGCGAGGAGTGGGGCTGGTGTTACGTCGACGAGCAGATGCTGTAGGAGGACCCGACACCGTGAGAGAGCGACCCACACCGCCGACCGCCGCCGTGCTGGCGGCCCTGCTGGCGCTGCTCGCCGCCTGCTCGCCGGTGCGCGGGCCGGCCGGGGAGGAGGACGCCGCGGCGGCGGCCGCGGCCGCGGACGAGGACGCGGCGCCGGCCGCCGAGCCGGCCCCCGAGCTGCCGCTGCCGGAGCTCGGCGGCGCCGGCATCGAGATGGACGTCCACGCCTGGGATTGCGACAACGGGATGTACGTCGTCAGCCAGCAGGTGGGCGAGGAGGACCGGCTCGCGCTGCACCTGCCGGGCGGCGCGGTGGCGCTCGACCACCAGGAGGCGGCCTCCGGCGCGCGCTGGTCGGACGGCCAGATCACCTTCTGGAGCCAGGGGAACGAGGCGCGCCTGGAGCTGGCCGACCGCACCACCGCCGCCTGCGTCGAGAACCGCCGCCGCAGCGGCATCGAGGCGGCGCGCCTGTCGGGCGCCGACTGGTGGGCGGCGGGCAACGAGCCCGGCTGGTCGCTGCACCTCTTCCCGGACCGCCTGGTGCTGGTGACCGACTACGGCGAGACGACGATCCAGACGCCGGCGCCGACGCCGGTGGTGGAGGAGGGGACGATCCGCTTCGCGGCGGAGACCGAGGCGCACGACCTCGCGGTGGTGATCACGCCGCAGGCCTGCGAAGACGACATGAGCGGCGAGCCCTTCCCGGCGCGGGTGGTGGTGACCGTGGACGGGACGGAGCTGCGCGGCTGCGGGGAGAAACTGACCTCAGCCGGCGAGGAAACGGTCCCGTAGCTCGTCCATCCGCCGGCGGTTGGCGCCGAGGTCCCAGCGGCCGATGCGGGACGCGGAGCGGAAGCGGACGACCTGCGCCGCGTCGTCGACCACCAGGTCCACGTCGTCGACGAAGCGGAGGACGCGCGAGGTGAACTCCGCGTGGACGTAGCGCCCCTCCCGGTGCCTCACCTTCCCCCCCGCCATCCCCTCGACCACCTCCACAAGCCGCTTCACCACGAACTCCCCCGACCCCGAGAACGGAATCGGCGCCATCCGCTTCGCCCGATCGTCCGACTCGGTAGAAACACAGTTCGGCGTCCGAGGACAAGGCGCCAGCCGGTGCGATTCGCTCATCCCGATCTTCCTCCGCCGCGGAATCTACCGCACTGCCGACGACGGTAACGCCGGGGGACGCGTCGACGCCTTGATCGTCACCAACGTGATCTACAAGGAGAAAGCGATGATGAGCTGGAAGAGGTTTGCAGTCGGCTTGGCGCTGTGCCTGTGGCCCGTGTGCGCCCAGGCGGAGAGGATGGCGGAGGCGGGCAGCATCTCCGGCACCGTGACGTTCGGTTCGGAGTACCTGCCCCCATTCCGGATCTACGCCATCTCGATCATCGACAGGAACACCTATTTCGCGGTCGCCACCGAAATGGACCAGCAGAGCTTCGAGATCCCGGGCGTCGCGCCGGGCCGCTACGTGGTCGTGGCCTACACGGATCCCGGCAGGGAGACCCTGCTCTCCGGCTGGCTTCGTGACGACGAGCTGGTTCCGGTTACCGTGACGGCAGGCGGGTCCGTCACCGGCGTGGTGCTCACGGATGCCCACTCGCCAGACGGTTTCCCTCAGGAGCCGCCGCCGACGCCAGGGCTGGGAGTCGAAGCGCCGTCCTGCCACGCGCGGTCTCCCCAAATGGCCGTCGGCATGTGCTTCACTGAGGCTTACGAACGTGCCGACCGCGCCCTCAATGCCGAGTACCGGCGGGTGATGGCGCTGAAGAATGTGCCGCAGCGCTGCCGCGACCTGCTGCGCGACGCGCAACGGGCCTGGATCCCCTTCCGCGACGCCCACTGCGGCTATGAAGGCGACGCCCTGTACAGCGGGCGCGGAGCGGAGTGCATGTGGGAGGTGACAGTCGAGCGTACGGAGTACCTCAAGCTCCAGGACCGGGACGTGTGCTTGCGCTCGCAGTAGGCGGCCTCGTTCCCGTCTTGCCTGCCTCCCGCACCTGTGGCATGGTCGCGCGAGGAGGACGAGTTCCATGCCGAAGAAGACCGTCACCGTGCCCGGGGTCAGCTGCGCCCACTGCGTCGCCACGATCGAACGCGAGCTGGGCAACGTCCAGGGGGTGATCTCGGTCGCCGCCGACGAGGCGTCGAAGCGGGTCACCGTCGAGTGGACCGACGCCGGCGTCGACTGGGAGCGCATCCGCACCCACATGGACGACATCGGCTACCCGCCGGCGGAGGAGGCGTGAGGGCGGCCACCGGCCTCGTCGCCCTCGCCCTCGCCGCCGCCGCCCCTGCCCCGTCGGTGTCCGCCGCCGGGCCGCGGGCCGTCCCCACCCCGGCCGCCGCCCCGGCTGCCGATGCCTTCGGCGCCGCCGAGGCCGGCCGCTTCGCGCGGCTGGCGCTCGCCTGCGTGCACCAGGAGTACCCGAACAAGATTTCGCACACGATGCGGTCGGACGAGGACGTGGCGCCGCCGCGCGAGCTCTCGCCCGCCTTCTTCGGCT
>CAZLBJ010000471.1:0-2881 GCA_964557755.1 uncultured Thermoanaerobaculia bacterium | reverse complement strand
GAGCCGCGTCTTGGCGTCGCCGGCGGCGCCGGCGCGGCGCTCGAGGGCGGCGTCGAGCACCGGGCGGATCAGCCGCGCCGCCGCCTCCAGGCCGCCGTCGAGATAGACGGCGCCGAGCACCGCCTCCCACACGTCGGCGAGCAGCGACGCCTTGCGGCGGCCGCCCGAGCGCTCCTCCCCCACCCCCAGGCGCAGCTCGTCGCCGAGGCCGAGCTCCTGGGCGTGGCGCGCCAGCACCGGCCGCGACACCAGGTGCCCCTTGAGCTTCGACAGCTCGCCCTCCGGCAGCTCCGGGAAGCGGGCGAACAGCCACTCCGCCGCCACCATGCCGAGCACCGCGTCGCCGAGGAACTCGAGCCGCTCGTAGTGCTCCTCGTGGCCCTGCTCGTGGGCGTGGCTGCGGTGGGTGAGCGCCGCGGCGAGCAGGTCCGGGCGGCGGAAGCGGTGGCCGAGGCGCTTCTCGAGGCCGGTGGCGCGGCGCAACATGAAAAGATCCTAGCAGCCGACACCGCGGGGTGGCGGCCGCCGGCGGCGGCCGCCCGCCCTCGCGGGTGGTGTATCCGCCGGCGCCCGCGGGCTAAGGTGGGCCGGGCTCACGGAAGACCGAGCCGGGGCAAGTGGATCCAGGGGCGGCGGGAGGGACCCGGCTCGCCCGGATCGAATGACATCGACTCCCGGGAGATCGACGATGCGCAGCTTCTTCGCCGCCCTGTCGCGCAGCACGCTGGGGATGGTGGGCACGGCGCTGACCACCGCCGCCGCCATCCTCATCCTCACCCTTTTCGCCCTCGAGCTGGTCGGCTTCCACGGCGGGCCCTACCTGGGCATCCTCGCCTACCTGGTGCTGCCCGGCGTCTTCCTCCTCGGGCTGGTGCTGATCCCCCTGGGAGTGTGGCTGCGGCGTCGCAAGGAGAGCCGCACGGGGTTCACCGAGACCGGCCTGCCGGTGCTCGACTTCAACCGCCAGCGGGTGCGCCGCTTCGCCCTCGTCGTGCTGGCGCTGACGGTGGTCAACGTGGTGATCCTCGCCATGGCGACCTTCAAGGGCGTCGAGGTGATGGAGTCGACCGCCTTCTGCGGCACCGCCTGCCACTCGGTGATGGCGCCGGAGCACACCGCCTACCTCGGCTCGGCGCACGCGCGGGTGGGGTGCGTCGAGTGCCACATCGGCCCCGGAGCGCCGTGGTTCGTCAAGTCGAAGCTGTCGGGCGCCTGGCAGGTGGTGTCGGTCAACCTCGACCTCTACCCGCGCCCCATCCCGACGCCGATCCACAACCTGCGGCCGGCGCGCGAGACCTGCGAGCAGTGCCACTGGCCCGAGAAGTTCGTCGGCGACCGGCTGAAGGTGATCCCCCACTTCGAGGAGGACGAGGCCAACACGGCGACCAAGACGGTTCTGCTGATCAAGGTGGGCGGCGTCGCGGGGCGCACCTCGCAGGGCATCCACTGGCACGTCGACCCGGGCAACGAGATCCGCTACCTGGCGACGCCCGACCGCGAGACGATCTACACCGTGGAGCTGGCGCAGAACGGCACGCGCACCGTCTACGACGTCGAGGCCGAGCCGCCGGCCGACGCCGAGTGGCGGGTGATGGACTGCGTCGACTGCCACAACCGCCCGGCGCACACCTTCCAGCCGGCGGAGCGGGCGCTCGACGGAGCGCTGGCCGACGGCCGCGTCGACCCGTCGCTGCCCTACGTCTCGCGCGAGGGGCTGCGCCTGTTGACCGGCGAATGGGCCGGCGCCGAGGAGGCGGCGACGGGGATCCGCGACGGGCTGGCGGAGTTCTACCGCGCCAGCTACCCGGAGGTGGCGGCGGCGAGCGGTGAAGCGATCCTGCGCTCCGGCGAGGAGCTCGCGGCGCTGTGGGGCGCCAACGTCTTCCCGGGGATGAACGTCGGCTGGGGCACCTATCCCAACCACATCGGCCACGAAGAGTCGCCCGGCTGCTTCCGCTGCCACGACGAGGAGCACGCCACGGCCGACGGCGAGACCATCTCCCAGGACTGCTACACCTGTCACAGCCTGCTGGCGATGGAGGAGGAGGACCCGCAGATCCTCTCGGACCTGAATCCGTAGGACGGCGGCTCAGCGGCGGCCGAAGCGGCGTTCGAGGTCGGCGTCGGTCATCTGCAGGACGATCGGCCGGCCGTGGGGGCAGGCGTAGGGGTTCTCGGCGTCGAACAGCTCCGCGACCAGGGCCTCCATCTCGCCGGCGGCCAGCGGGTGGTGCATCTTGACCGCCGCCTTGCAGGCGAGGCTGGCGGCGAGGGCGTCGAGCACCTCGCGGCCCACCGCGTCGGCCTCCCCGTCCCCGTCGCCGCCGCCGTCCCGGCCGTCGCCCGCCGCCAGGGCGCGCACCAGCGCCTCGCCCTCCGCCGCCGACAGCACCGCCGGCAGCGCGGTGAGCGCCAGGTCGCGGCCCGACAGCGGCGCCACCCCGAAGCCGTGCTCCTCGAGCCGCGGCGCCAGCTCCTCGAGGCGCAGCCGCTCCGGCGTCGAGAGATCGAGCAGCAGCGGCGTCAGCAGGCGCTGGCTGGGCGGCGCCTGCTGGCGCATGGCGTGGCGCAGGCGCTCGAAGAGGATGCGCTCGTGCGCCACGTGCTGGTCGATGACGTACAGCCCGTCCGGCCCCTCGAGCAGGATCAGCGTCCCCTTGTACTGGCCGAGCAGGCGGAAGGGCCGCACCTCGCCGGAGCGGCCGGAGAGCGGGATCGGGGCGCGCTCGAGCGGCGCGTAGGTGGCGGTGGCGAGGCGGTCGCCGGCAGCGGACGGCGGCGGCGACGGGCGGGGCGCGTGGGGATAGCCGGGCGCGGGCGGTGCGCCGGCGTACCCGGCGGCCGCCGGCTCGCGCACCTCCCACTCCGGCGGCGGCGCCTC
>CAZLBJ010000470.1:0-5134 GCA_964557755.1 uncultured Thermoanaerobaculia bacterium | reverse complement strand
ATCTCGCAGGCGGTGCAGGCGTCGACCGCGCTGCCCGGCCTCTATCCGCCGGTCGAGATCGACGGCCGCTACTACGTCGACGGCGTGCTGCTGAAGACCGTCCACGCCTCGGTGGCGCTGGAGGAGGGCGCGCAGCTGCTCTTCTGCGTCAACCCGATCGTGCCGGTCGACACCGTGCGCGCCGTCGAGCAGGGCATCATGCGCCGCGGCAGGCTGGTCGACCGTGGGCTGCCCACGGTCATGTCGCAGACCTTCCGGACGCTCATCCGCTCCCGCCTGGGCGTCGGCATGAAGGCCTACGAGACGCTGTTCCCCGACTCCGACGTGGTGCTGCTCGAGCCGAAGCGCGACGACTACCGGATGTTCTTCACCAACGTCTTCAGCTTCTCCGACCGCCGCGCCACCTGCGAGCACGCCTACCGCGAGATCCTCGTCGAGCTGCGCGCCCGCCGCGAGGAGCTCGAGCCGATGCTCGACCGCCACGGCATGCGGCTGCGCCCCGAGGTGCTCGACGACCCCGAGCGCGACCTGTGGAAGAGCCTCGCCGAGGTCGACGCCTCCGAGCGCCGCGAGCGCCAGGCGCGCAAGAACGGCCGCAGCCCCGAGGTCGAGCGCCTCGACCGCGCGCTGGCCCGCCTCGAAGCGCTGGTCTGAGCCCCGCAGTCCGAGCCGTCCGCCGGTGCCCGCCGGTGCCCGCCGGCGCCCGCCGGCGCCCGCCGGTGCTACACTTCGCAGCCCGAAACCGATTCCTGCGAGGGGGTAGCACCCGATGAAGATCCCGTCTCTGGTCCTCAAGCAGCTCTACACCTTCGGCAGCCTCGAGAACACCGCCGAAGGCGTGGGCTTCAGCCTCAAGAACCGGCTCTCCGACGCCACCCTGACCCGCCTCGTCGGCCTGTCGCTGGATGGCCGCCGGCTGGAGGCGGGGGATGTGACGCTCGACTTCGACGGCCAGCGCGTCAACGGTGCCGAGGTGTCGCCGGACGAGCCGGTGCCCTTCCCGCTGCGCCGCGTAGTGCGCATGTCGGTGCCTTCGCAGCCGCTAGCGGAGGGCAAGCACGAGATCGGCTTCGAGTTCGAGGCCAAGCCCTTCGGCACCCTGGCGTTCAAGGTCAAGGACACGATCACCGACGAGCCGGTCCAGCGTGTCGCCATCCCCTACGACAAGGACGACGACTACTCCGAGGACGTCATCGGCAAGCGCCAGGCGTTCGTCGCCGACTACTCGGGCGTCGAGCTCGAGCACATCAAGCAGTTCAGCTTCGAGCCGGGGGTGACGCGCGGCAACGTCGAGAACTTCACCGGCGTGGCGCAGGTGCCGCTCGGGTTCGCGGGGCCGATCCACGTCAACGGGGAGGCGGCGCAGGGCGAGTTCCTGGTGCCGCTGGCGACCACCGAGGGGACGCTGGTCGCCTCCTACAACCGCGGCATCAAGGTGATCAACCTCTCCGGCGGCGTGCAGACGACGGTGGTCAACGACTGCATGCAGCGGGCGCCGGTGTTCGTCTTCGACAACGCCCGCGAGGGGCGCGACTTCTCGCACTGGATCGACGCCAATCTCGACCGCATCCGCGAGGAGGCGGAGGCGACGACCAGCGTCGGCAAGCTCCTCTACATCGACACCTTCCTGTCGAACAAGTTCGTCTTCCTGCGCTTCAACTACTCGACCGGCGACGCGGCGGGGCAGAACATGGTGGGGCGGGCCACCTTCGCCCCCTGCTCGTGGGTGCTCGAGCAGCACGACAACATCCGCCACTTCTACCTCGAGTCGAACTTCGCCACCGACAAGAAGGCCTCGCAGATCAACGTCATGCGCACGCGCGGCAAGCGGGTGACGGCGGAGGTGACGGTGCCGCGCGACGTGCTGGTGCAGCACATGCGCGTCGAACCCGAGACGCTGGCCTACCACGCGGGCATCGCCAACGTCGGCGCCTTCCTCTCCGGCGCCAACAACAACGGCTGCCACTCGCCGAACGCCATCACCGCCCTCTTCATCGCCACCGGCCAGGACGTGGCGAACGTCGCCGAGTCGTCGGCGGGCGTCCTCTACACCGAGGTGACGCGCGGCGGCGACCTCTACATCTCGCTGACCATCCCGTCGCTGATCGTGGCCACCTACGGCGGCGGCGTCGGCCTGCCGACGCAGCGCGAGTGCCTGGAGGTGATGGGCTGCTGGGGCCGCGGCAAGGTCGACAAGTTCGCCGAGATCGTCGCCGGCGTCGCCCTGGCCGGCGAGATCTCCCTGGGCTCGGCGATCAGCTCGCTCGACTGGGTGTCGAGCCACGAGAAGTACGGGCGCAACCGGTAGGCGGGCCCTTCAGCGGCCGGCGGCTGCGGCGCGGACGACGGCGTCCACCAGCTCGGCGTCGCCGGGGGTGGCGGCCTCGGCGGCGGGCTCGACGCCGAGGCGGCGGAGGGTGGCGGTGGTGGTGGGCCCGATCGAGGCGGCACGGAGGGTGGCGCGGCGGGCCTCCCAGCGCTCGGCGGGATCGTCGCCGGCGAGCTGGTCGAGCAGCTCGGCGAGGGTGCGGGCGAGGCGCGGGCTGGTGAAGGTGACCCAGCCGAGCGGCGCGCCCGGCGGGAACAGCTCGCGGGCGCGCGTCGCGGTGCCGGCGGGGGCGCACTTGTCGTAGGCCACCACGGTGTCGACCGCGGCGCCGGCGGCGGCCAGCCCCGCGGCGAGGTCCGGGCGGGCGTCGGCGGCGAAGGGGAGGAGGACGGGCGCGCCGGCGAGGTGCGGATCGGCGGCCGCCATCTCGGCGGCGAGCGAGCCGCCGGTGCCGCCTTCGGCGATGAGAACCGGCTCGACGCCGGCCTCCCGCAGCGCCCGCGCGGTCGCGTCACCGACCGCCGCGGCGCGGAAAGAGAAACCCCTCAGCGAAGGGGGGTGTGTGGCGAGGCGGCCGGTCGAGTCGTCCGCGGCCGTGCGGCGCGGCAGGGCAAAGGCCAGACCGGCGACGGCGTTCGCCGAGGTGAAGGCGACCCAGCGGTAGCGCGCGAGCCCGGCGGCGGCGCGGCGCAGCGGCTCGGGATCGGCCGGCGGCACGACCTCGACCAGCGGCAGCCGCTCGACGCTCGCCCCAACCGCCGCGAACGCGGCGCACAGCCCCGCCGCCTGGTGCGCCGGCCGCGTCACCACCACCCGCACGCCGGCCAGGGGCGCGATCGGCCGGTCCTCGTCCGCAGACGAGCGGTCCGCCGCCTCCACCGGTCTCCCCTCGCCGAGCTGTTCGCCTTTCGCCACTACTTGGCCGCGCCGGCCGGCCGCATGGCGCCGATGCGCTCCAGCACCTCGTCGGCGCCGTCCGCGCGCAGCGCGGCGATGCACGCGTCCGCCGCCGCTGCGGGGTCCGTTCCCCGGCCCTCGCCGCGCGCCACCCGCTCGCCGTCCGGCGTCGCCAGCAGCGCGCTCACCAGCAGCTCGCCGCCGCCACCCTCCGCCGGCCGCGCCCAGGCCGCCAGCGGCAGGGTGCAGTCGCCGCCGAAGACGGCCACCACGCGCCGCTCGGCGGTGGCGGCCCGCCTCGAGCCTGCATCGTCGAGCACCTGGCACAGCCGTTCGGCGTCGCCGCCGGCCTTCGTCTCGACCGCCAGGATGCCCTGGCCGGGCGCCGGCAGGAGCTGCTCCGGCGGCAGCGGGTGAATGGGAAGCTCACCGTCGCGCCGCGCCTCGAGGACGTCGCCCAGGCGGTCCAACCCCGCCTGGGCGAGGATCACCGCGCCCGGTCCGCCCAGCTCCCGCCACTTGCCGACCCGGGTGTCGACGTTGCCGCGGATCGCCCGCACCTCGAGGTCCGGGCGCCGCGCCAGCACCTGCGAGCGGCGGCGCAGCGAGCCGGTGAGCACCACGGCGCCCGCCGGCAGCGCGTCGAGGTCGTGGCCGTCGTGCGAGATCAGCGCGTCGCGCGGGTCGGCGCGCTCGGGGAACGCGGCCACCGTCAGCTCCGGCGGCAGCTCCACCGGCAGGTCCTTCAGGCTGTGCACCGCGAGGTCGATCGAGCCGTCGCGCAGGCCGTTCTCCAGCTCGAGCGTGAACAGCCCCTTGCCGCCGACCTCGGCGAGGTCGCCGCGGTAGACGTCGCCGCTGGTGACGATCGGCACCAGCTCGACGCGGGTGCCGTCGCCGAGGCGGCGCTCGAGCTCGCGGGCGACCATCCCGGACTGGGTGAGGGCGAGCTGGCTGCGGCGCGTGCCGAGGCGCAGGGTTCGGGGCATGGTCAGGCGTCCTCGTCGAGGTCGAACAGGTCGCGGGCGAGGTCGAGGCGCTGCAGGCCCGCGTCGCCGTCGTCGCCCGCCGAGCGCAGCTTCGCCGACGGGTTGTGGAGGATCTTGCGCACCAGCGCGCGGGTGACGCGGTCGAGGTCGGCGTGGGTCTCGGCGGGGAAGCGCTTGAGCGCCGTCTCCAGCTCGCGCCGGCGGATGGCCTCCGCCTGCTTCTGCAGGCGCGCCACCAGCGGCTCGGCCTCGAGCGAGCGGTACCAGGCGCCGTAGCGGGCCAGCTCCTGGCCGACGATCTCCGCCACCCGCGGCACCTCCTCGCGGCGCTTCTTGAGGTTGCGGTCGATCAGCGACTGCAGCGAGTCGATCGAGTGCAGGAAGACGTTGTCCAGCCGCCCGGCCGCCTCCTCGACGTTGCGCGGCACGCCGAGATCGACGATCAGCAGCGGCCGCCCCTTGCGGCGGCCGAGCGCCTTGCGGAGCCGGTCGCGGGTGAGCAGCGGCTCGGCGGCGGAAGTGGTGGTGACCACCAGGTCGGCGTTGGCGGCGGCCTCGAAGCGCTCGTCGAGCGGCAGCAGGGTGATGGCCGGGAACTCGCTCTGCAGGGCCCGGGCGCGCTCGGTGCCGCGGTTGGCGACGCGCACGTCGGTGGCGCCGCGCTCGAGCAGATTGCGGACGACGAAGGTCGCCGTCTCGCCGGCGCCGAGCACCAGCACCCGCACGCCGGCGAGGTCGGAGTAGATGTTGCGCGCCAGCTCGACCACCGCGTAGCCCATCGACACCGCGCCCTCGGAGATCGCCGTCTCGCCGCGTGCCCGGCGGCCGGCGTCGGCGGCTGCGCGCAGCAGGCGCCGCACCACCGGACCCGACGAGCCGACCGCCTCCGCCAGGTCGGTCGCCTGCTTGACCTGGCCGA
>CAZLBJ010000469.1:0-5267 GCA_964557755.1 uncultured Thermoanaerobaculia bacterium | reverse complement strand
CGAGGTCACCGCGGCGCTGCGCATCGCCCGCCTGGCGCCGTTCAGCCTGGCACCGTCGTCGCTCCTCGTCACCGCCGGCCGCCGGCCGGCCGAGATGGCCGCCGAGCCGCTGCTGCTCGCCCTCGCCGAGGGGTTCCTGCCGGTGCTCTACGGCGACGTCGTGCTCGACCGCCGCCAGGGAGTGGCGATCTGCTCCACCGAGCAGGTGTTCGCCGCCACCGCCGAAGCCCTGGCGGCGCACGGCCTGCGCGTCCGCGAGGCGCTGTGGCTTGGCGAAACGGCCGGCGTCTACGACCAGGCCGGCGAGGTGATCGCGGAGATCGCCCCCGGCGGCCCCGCGGAGGCGGCCGCCCACGCCGGCGCCGCCGCCGGCACCGACGTCACCGGCGGCATGGCGCACCGGCTGGAGACCGCCCTCGCCCTCGCCGAGGGCGGCATCGTCTCGACCCTCGCCGACGGCACCGTGCCGGGCCTGCTGGAGCGCGCCCTCGCCGGCGAGCCGGTGCCCGGCACCCGCGTCCTGCCTCCGCGCTGAGAGCCTCGGCGCATTTGCTAGGCTCCCCGCACGTGAGCGCGACCGACGCGGTGCCCGACCTCGACCTGCTGCTGGAGAAGACCAGCCGCACCTTCGCGCTGTCGATCCCGCTGCTGCCGGAGCCGACCCGCAGCCAGGTGACGGTGGCCTACCTGCTGTTCCGCATCGCCGACACCTTCGAGGACGCCGCGCAGTGGCCGCGCGAGCGGCGCATCCGCGCGCTGCACCAGCTCGCCGACATGCTCGACGGCGAGGCGGCGGCGGACGCCGTCGAGGCGCGCGCCCGCGCCTGGGCCGACGCCCTGCCGAGCGAGCACGCAGGCTACCTCGAGCTGCTCGCCGCGACCCCCTTCGTGCTGCGCCGCTTCCTGGCCCTGGAGCCGGAGGCACGGCGCATAGTCGGCCTCCACACGGTGCGCACCGCGCGCGGCATGGCTCACTTCGTCGAGCGCACCGACGACGCCGGCCACCTCGCCCTCGCCGACGAAGCGGACCTGGTGGACTACTGCTACGTCGTCGCCGGCATCGTCGGCGAGATGCTCACCGACCTCTTCCTCCTCCACCGCGGAGCGCTGGCCGGCGACGCCGCCTACCTGCGCCAGCGCGCCGCCCGCTTCGGCGAGGCGCTGCAGCTCGTCAACATCCTCAAGGACTCCGACGCCGACGCCCGCGAGGGACGCCGCTTCCTGCCGCCGCAGGTCGACCGCGCGCACGTCTTCCGCCGCGCCCGCCGCGACCTCGGGGCAGCCTCGGAGTACGTGCTGTGCCTGCAGGAGGCGCAGCTCCGGCGCGGCGCGGACCGCGGCCTCGTCGCCTTCACCGCGCTGCCTGTGCGCCTCGCCTGGGCCACCCTCGACAAGGTGGAGGCCGAGGGCCCCGGCAGCAAGATCGGCCGCGACGAGGTGCACCGCATCGCCGCCGAGCTGGAGCGCGCGCTCGAGGAGGGCACGCCGGCGGTGCCGGCGCCGCAACCCGCCTCCGCCGCGCCCCGTATACTCGCCAGCCCCGCCTGAGGCCTTCCGCCCGGCGGCGCCCCGGCCCGCGGCTTGCACGGCCGGCGATCCGTACGACGCACCCACGAAATACCGTCCCGACGAGGTCCCATGCCCGATCGCACCGCCCTACGCCCGTCCGCCGCCCTCGGCCTGCTGCTCGGCCTCCTCGCCGCCGCCTGCGCGCCGCCGCTCGAGCCCGCCACCGTACCGGCCGCCGCCACGGCGGCGGCGGTCGACGACCCGCACTCGTACGCGCGGCCGTGGGAGGTGGCGGTCGAGCACCTGTCGCTCGACCTCGGCGTCGACTTCGAGCGCCGCGTGCTCGCCGGCCGCGCCAGCCTGCGGCTCGACCGCCGCACCGATGCCGACACGCTGGTCCTCGACACGCGTGGGCTCACCGTCTCGGCCGTCACCCTCGACGACGGCGAAGCGGCGGCCTTCGAGCTCGGCGACGAGGAGCCCTTCCTCGGCCGGCCGCTGACCGTCGCGCTGCGCCCCGGCACCGAGGTGGTCCACGTCGACTACGCCACCGGCCCGGGCGCCGACGCCGTGCAGTGGCTGGCGCCGGAGCAGACGGCCGGCGGCGAGCACCCGTTCCTGTTCACCCAGTCGCAGGCCATCCTCGCCCGCACCTGGGTGCCGCTCCAGGACACGCCCAGCGTGCGCTTCACCTACGACGCCACGGTGCGCGTGCCGGCGGGGCTGCTGGCGGTGATGAGCGCCGAGAACCCGACCGAGACCTCGGCCGACGGCGTCTACCGCTTCACCATGCCGCAGCCCATCCCCTCGTACCTGATGGCGCTGGCGGTGGGCGACCTCGAGTTCCGCGCCCTCGACGAGCGCAGCGGCGTCTACGCCGAGCCCGAGGTGGTCGAGGCGGCGGCCTGGGAGTTCGCCGAGACCGGCGAGATGATCGACACCGCGGAGACGCTCTACGGTCCCTACCGCTGGGGCCGCTACGACCTCCTGGTGCTGCCGCCGAGCTTCCCCTTCGGCGGCATGGAGAACCCGCGGCTGACCTTCGCCACCCCCACCATCCTCGCCGGCGACCGCTCGCTGGTGGCGCTGGTGGCGCACGAGCTCGGCCACTCGTGGTCCGGCAACCTGGCGACCAACGCCACCTGGGACGACTTCTGGCTCAACGAGGGCTTCACCGTCTACGTCGAGCGGCGCCTGATGGAGGCGCTGCGCGGCCGCGAGTACGCCGAGATGCACGCCGCGCTCGGCCGCCGCGACCTCGTGGACACCATCGAGCGCATCGGCCGCGACGACCCGAACACCGCCCTCCACCTCGACCTCGCCGGCCACGATCCCGACGACGGCATGACCGACGTCGCCTACGAGAAGGGCTACCTCTTCCTGCGCATGCTGGAGGAGGCGGTGGGGCGCGAGCGCTGGGACCCGTTCCTGCGCCGCTGGTTCGACGACCACGCATTCGAGAGCGTCACCTCCGAAGCATGGCTCGACTACCTGCGCGCCGAGCTGCTGGCGCCGGCCGGCGTCGACCCCGAGAGCCTCCACCTGCGCGCCTGGGTCTACGAGCCCGGCCTACCGGAGAACGCCCCGGAGCCGCGGACCGAGCGCTTCGCCGCCGTCGAGGCGCAGGCCGAACGCTGGCTGGCCGGCGAGCTGGAGGCGGCGGCACTCGACACCGCGGACTGGACCAGCCACGAGTGGCTGCACTTCATCCGCGGCCTGCCCGACGACCTCACCGCCGAGCGGCTGGCGGCGCTCGACGCCGCCTTCGGCTTCACCGGGAGCGGCAACTCCGAGGTCCTCGCCGCCTGGTTCCTGCACGCCATCGCCGCCGACTACGAGCCCGCCTACCCGGCGCTCGAACGCTTCCTAACCGGCATGGGCCGGCGCAAGTTCCTCACTCCGCTCTACGGCGCCCTGGCGCGCACGCCGGAGGGCCGCGAGCGGGCGCTGGCGATCTACCGCCAGGCCCGCCCCGGCTACCACCCGCTGGCGCAGAGCTCGATCGACGAGCTGCTCGGCATCGGGGGCGGCGGGGAGGACGGCTCCTAGCGGGGTGAGCGACGGCGGGTCGACTCCGCGTCCCTCCTGTTTGTACGCCCGCGCCGCGCGGGCGGCGGACGGAGCAACGACGAGGAGGAGCCCGCCATGGCCGCAGCCCCCACGACCCGACACCCGGTCCAGCGCCGCTGGGCGCGCCAGCGCCCGGCGTTGCTGTGGGCCGACCGGCTGACCCGCCGCGTGATGGACGCCACCGCCGGCGCCGGCGCGGTGCCGCGCAGCCTGGCGCGGACGCTGCGCGAGACGGCGGTGATGGCCCACGCAGGCACCGTCGCCGCCTGCCGCTGCCCGGACGCAGCACGGGCGGAGGCGGGCATCGCCGCCGTCGACCGCGCGCTGCGCCGCCTCGGCCTGTGGATCGGCCTGGCGCAGCGCTTCGGCGACCTGCCGCCGGAGGCCGCGCGGCCGGTCCTCGACGCCCACGCCCGCCTGCGCCGCGCCCTCGCGGTGCTCGCCTGGGAGTGGCGCGGCGGCGGCCCTCGGCTGCCCCGCGAACCCGACTCCCCCGCCCTCGGCGACGTCTCCCTCAGCGTGCAGCGGCCCGGCCGCGCCCGCAGCCCCGGGAGGCGGACGTGAATACCAACCGGAGCATGACGCTTGACGTTATTAACGTCATGCGTTATGGTGCGCCATGATACGCAGCTTCGGGGACCGGGAAGCGGAGCGGATCTGGTTCCGCCGGCGCCCCCGGCGGCTGCCGGCGAGGCTCTACCGGCGCGCCGAGCGCAAGCTGAAGATCCTGCACGCGGCGGCGACGCTCCAGGATCTGTGGATCCCGCCGGGCAACCGGCTCGAGAAGCTGCGCGGCGACCGCAAGGGCCAGTACAGCATCCGCATCGACGCCCAGTGGCGGATCTGCTTCGTCTGGTTCCGCCAGCACGCCCACGACGTCGAGATCGTGGACTACCACTGAGCGGTCGCCGGCACCGGCACCGAGAAAGGAGGCCGCAGCCATGGTCGCACCGCACGAGCTGCCGCCGGTTCATCCCGGCGAGATCCTGCTCGAGGAGTTCCTCGAGCCGATGGGCATCAGCCAGTACCGGCTGGCCAAGGACACCAGCGTGCCGCCGCGGCGGATCAACGAGATCGTCCACGGCAAGCGCGCGGTCACCGCCGACACGGCGCTACGCCTGGCGCGCTTCTTCGGCACCAGCGCGCGCTTCTGGCTCGAGCTGCAGGTGCAGCACGACCTGGAGGTCGAGCAGGCGAAGCTCGGCGACCGCCTCGACCACGAGGTCAAGCCGTGGCCGCAGCGGCCGCCGGACGGCGGCTTCCGGCCGCGGCCGAGCCGGGCTCGCGCATAGGCGCCGAATCATGGATGATGGCAAGGTGCTTTTCGTCAACCTCTCCAAGGGTGAGATCGGGGAAGGGCCGTCAACGCTTCTCGGCTCTCTCCTCTCGGCTCTCTCCTCGTTTCGGCCATCAACCAGGCTGCTCTTGAGCGTGCCGAGCTGCCGGAGCCGGCTCGGCGGCCGTTCTGGCTCCACCTGGATGAGCTCCAGACCTTCTCGACTCTCTCCTTGGCACCGCTGCTCTCCGAGCTCCGGAAGTACAGGGTCGGCGTCACCGTCGCCCATCAGTACCTCTCGCAGCTTGATCCCGAGGTCAGGGATGCAGCGCTCTCGAAGGCTGGGACGCTGCTCTGGTTCCACCTCGGCGCCAACGACGCCCGTTTCCTGGTTCCGGAGTTCGCGCCTGTC
>CAZLBJ010000468.1:0-15006 GCA_964557755.1 uncultured Thermoanaerobaculia bacterium | reverse complement strand
CGGCGTCGGCGTGGCACACCACGCACGAGGTGGCGGCGGGCCCCGTCTCCTGCGCCCGGACCGCGCCCGCCGCGACGCCGAGCAGCGCCAGCGCGAGCAAGACGCACCGAGTCACTCCCCCGCCTCCCGCGCCCGCCGGGTGCCGAGGCCGAGGACGAGGGTGACGAGCGCGGTCGCCAGCACCGCGTAGACCGGCACCAGCGAGCGGTAGCCGCGCGCGGTCATGCCCACGATGTAGACCACGGCCAGGACCCCGGCGACGGTCAGGCCCCAGCCACGTCCGCCGCGGTCGAGAAACGGCACCACGACCAGCGCCAGTCCGGCGAGGCCGAAGAGCAGGATCGGGATCGCCTCGTACTCGAGGCCGAAGATCTCGCCGCCGGGTACCAGCTTCAGGGTCTCGAACATGAACATGAAGTACCACTCGGGCCGGATGTCCTTGAAGGCCGGGGCGAAGGGGTCCGCCTTCTCGCCGAGCTCCCACGGGAACAGGGCGGCGAGCGCAGCGAGGACCGCCAGGGCGAGCAGCCAGCCGAAGCTGTCGCGCAGCGCGTAGTGGGGGAGGAAGCGCATCGGCGGCCGCCGCCTCGCCTCCTCGACGCGTCCCGGCGGCACGCTCATCCCCTGCACCTGCACCAGCAACAGGTGGAGCCCGAGCACCAGCACCGTCAGCGCCGGCAGGATGGCGACGTGCCAGCCGTAGAAGCGCGCCAGGGTGGCGCCGCTCACGCGGTCGCCGCCGCGCAGGAAGCGCACCGTCCACTCGCCGATCAGCGGCACGGCGCCGGCGATCTCGGTGCCCACCTTGGTGGCGAAGAAGGCGAGCTGGTTCCACGGCAGCAGGTAGCCGGAGAAGCCGAACGCGAGGGTGAGGAAGAAGACGACGCAGCCGGTGATCCAGGTCAGCTCGCGGGGCGGCCGGTAGGCCTTGGCGAAGTAGACGGTGGCCAGATGGACGAAGGCGAAGAAGACCATCAGGTTGGCCGACCAGGAGTGGATCGAGCGGATCAGCCAGCCGAAGGGCACGGTGGTCATCAGCAGCTCGACCGACTCGAAGGCCTCCTCGGCGCCGGGCCGGTAGTAGAGCATCAGCAGGATGCCGGTCGCCACCTGGACGCAGAAGAAGAACAGCGTCATGCCGCCGAAGTAGTAGACCACCGAGTAGCGGTGCACCGGGATCGTCTTGTGCCGCGCCGCGTCGCGGGCGGCCGACAGCGGCAGGCGGTGGTCGAGCCAGGCGTAGAGGCGGCCGATCGGCATCGCTCAGGCCCTCGCCACCACCACCGTCGGGGCGCCGCCGGAGGCCTCGACGAGGTGGACCCGGAAGGCGGTCAGCGGCCGCGGCGGCGGTCCCGCCACCACGCGCCCCTGGAGGTCGAACTGGCCGTTGTGGCAGTTGCACCACAGCAGCCCGACGCTCTTGCGGTACTCGACGATGCACGACAGGTGGGTGCAGGTGGCTGCGAAGGCGCGGAAGTCGTCCTCCGCGGCGCGCAGGACGATGACCGGCTCGCTGCCGAACTGGACGATCTTGAAGCCGCGCTCGAGGAACTCCGGGTCGTTGCTGCGGCCGGCCTCCACCTGCCGTGCCGACGCCTCGGCTTCGGCGGGCGGGCTGAGGAAGCGCGCGACGGGGTAGACCACCGCCGCCGCCAGGGCTCCCAAAGCGGTGCCCAGGAACCAGTTGAGAAACGAACGGCGGCTCGGCTCTCTCGGCGGTGGCGACGTCACCGGGACCTCCTTCCGGGCGATACGGACGGTTTCGAGGCATCATCCCCGCCACCCGCCGGCGCCGCCAACGCCCGGCGAGGTGGGCCGCCGGCCGCCGAGCGCCACCCTCGCGGGTGGGAGCGGCCACGATCGTGGCGGACCGGGAATCAACCTTCTGCCCCTTTGGTTAAAGGGTGTCATGGAGACGACCGCGAACCCCGGCCAGGAGCTCGGCCAGGACCTCGGCGACGACCTGCTGGTCCGCATCGCAGAGCGCCTGAAGGCGATGGCGGACCCAACCCGCCTGCGCCTGCTGCACGAGCTCGAGCACGGGGAGATCTGCGTCGGCGACCTCGCCGTCCAGGTCGGGGGCAGCCAGGCCAACGTCTCGAAGCACCTCGCGGTGCTGCGCAAGGCGGGCCTGGTGCGCTGCCGGCGCGACGGCATGAACGTCTGCTACGCGATCGCCGACCGCAGCGCCTTCGACGTCTGCCGCACCGTCTGCGACGCGCTGGCCGCGCAGGCCGACCGCGCCGCCGTCGAGCTGCGCCGCGGCGCCGCCGCGCTGGTCCACACCACCGATCACGACATCCGCCGCGCCGTCGCCGGCGCGGCCGAGGAGGACGCATGAGCAAGCCCATCGAAGTGACAGACGCGCAGTTCGAGCAGGAGGTACTGAAGTCCGACCAGCCGGTGCTGGTGGACTTCTGGGCCCCGTGGTGCGGCCCCTGCCGCATGGTGGGGCCGATCGTCGAAGAGCTGGCCGTCCAGTACGCCGGCCGCCTGAAGGTGGCGAAGGTCAACACCGACCACAACCAGGGCGTCGCGGCGAGCCTGCGCATCCAGGGCATCCCGACGCTGATCGTCTTCCGCGACGGCAAAGAGGTCGACCGCGTGGTCGGCGCGCTGCCGAAGCCGGCGCTCGAGCAGCGCATCGAGCAGGTGCTGGCGGCGCCGGTCGGGGCCTGATCCGGCCGTGCCGATCTACGAGTACCGCTGCGCGGGCTGCGGCGAGCGCTTCGAGGTGCTGCAGCGCTTGGGCGAGGGCGCGGCGGGGCTGCGCTGCCCGCGCTGCGGCGCCGAGGGGCCGACCCGCCAGCTCTCCACCTTCGCCGCCTGCGGCTCGCCGAAGGCCGGCGGCGCGGCGTCCGGCGCCGCCTGCGGCGGCTCCGGCTTCACCTGAGGCTGAGGCGGCGGCCCCGGGAGGGCCGCACGTCCCTCCATCGAAAGGACTCTGCGTGACTGAAACGACTTCCACCGGCCGGGTCGCCTTCGTGGCGGCGACCCCGCTCTCCTTCGACGCCGCCGTCGCCCGCGCCCGCGAGGCGCTGGCGGCGGAGGGCTTCGGTGTCCTCACCGAGATCGACGTCCAGGCGACGCTGAAGAACAAGCTCGACGTCGACCGGCCGCCCTATCTGATCCTCGGCGCCTGCCACCCGCCGTCGGCGCACCGCGCGCTCACCGCCGCCCCCGAGGTGGGGGTGCTGCTGCCCTGCAACGTCACCGTTTCGGTCGAGGACGGCCGCACGGTGGTGCGCGCGATGAACCCGGAGGTCGCCCTCGGCGTCCTCGGCAAGCCGGAGATCGGCGCCGTCGCCGACGAGGTGGGGGCGGCGCTGCGCCGCGTCGTCGCCGCCGTCGCCGCCGGCTGAGGCCCGCCTCTTGACGGGCGGCCTGTGGTCCTGGGACTCGCCGGTCGTCCAGGCCTTCGCCGCCGCCGTGCTGACCATGGTGGCGACGGGGCTGGGGGCGATCCCCGTCCTCTTCACCCACCGCCTGCCGCGACGCTGGCTGGGCGCCGCCTACGCGCTCGCCGGCGGCATGATGGTGTCGGTGTCGTTCTTCGACCTGGTGCTGCCGGGACTCGAGCTCGGCGCCACCTGGGAGCTCGCATCCGGCTTCCTCGCCGGCTCGCTGTTCTTCTCGCTCGGCTCGCGCTGGGTCGAGCGCCGCGAGTGGAGCGTCGCCGGCCTGCACGGCGCCGGCGCCCGCCGCGCGCTGCTGATCGTCGCGACGATGTTCGTCCACAGCTTTCCCGAGGGGGTGGCGATCGGGGTCGGCTACGGCGCCGGCAGCGCCGAGCTGGCGCTGTTCATCGCCGTCGCCATCGCCATCCACAACGTACCCGAGGGCCTGGCCATCAGCCTGCCGATGGCGGCGGAGGGCGTGGGCTTCTGGCGCTGCTTCGGCTGGTCCGTGCTGTCGTCGCTGCCGCAGCCGCTGGCCGCGGTGCCGGCGGTGCTCGCCATCGTGGTCAGCCAGCGCCTGCTCCCCGCCGGCCTCGGCTTCGCGGCCGGCGCCATGGTCTTCCTGGTCCTCGCCGAGCTCCTCCCCGAGAGCCTCGAGCGCTCCGGCAAGCACGCCACCGCCTGGGGCTTCGTCCTCGGCTTCGTGGCGATGATGCTCGCCCAGTACGCGCTGTGAGCGGTCACCGCTCGACCAGCGCCTTGTAGCTCTTGAGGTGGCGGAGGGCGGCGGCGCGGTCGCCGAGCTGGCTGTGCAGGCCGGCGAGGTTGAAGTGGGCGTCGGCGAGGGCGGGGTCGGCGGCGAGGGCTCGCTGGTAGGCGGTGAGCGCCTCCGCCGGGCGGCCGCGGTCCTGCAGCACGACGCCGAGGTTGTACCAGGCGGTGGCGTCGCGCGGGCGGTGGGCGACCGCCTGGCGGTAGTGCTCCTCGGCGGCCGCCAGGTCGCCCTCCTCGTGCAGCAGGCGGCCGAGATTGAGGTGGGCGTCGGCGTGCGTCGGGTCGAGGCCGACGGCGCGGCGGTAGGCGGTCTTCGCGTCGCCGACGGCACTCGCCTCGAGCTCGTAGCCGAGCTCGTACCAGTCCTCGGCGTCGAGGTCGCGGCGCTCCTCGGCGGCGGCCACGGCGTCGCGGCCGAGCGGCGCCGCGCGCTCCGCCAGCTCCGCCACCGCGAAGCCGGCGAAGCGCTCGAAGTCGCGGTAGGGGAGGGGGCGCTGGCCGGTCTGCGGCTCCCACACCTCGCGGCCGTCGCGCGCCACCACCTGGCCGCCCTCGGCGGTGACGCGGACGGCGGCGAGCGGCCGGCCGCGCGGCAGCTGGTCGCGCAGGCGGGCGAGCGCGGTGCGCACCCGGTGCGGCGGGATGCCAGCCTCGTCGAGCTCCTTGGCGGTGCGCAGGATCACCAGGTCCTGGAAGGTGAAGCGCCAGGCGCCGCGGGCGCCGCGCACCGGGTCGAGGAAGCCGGCGGCGACGAAGGAGCGCACCCGCCCCTCCGGCATCCCCAGCAGGCTCGCCACGTGGCGGGTGGAGTAGGCGGCGCGCGCGGTCACGGCGCCCTCAGCTTACCGGCTACTCGCCGACGGCCTTCTTGCGTCCTCGTGCAGACGACTTCGCCGCCGTCTTCTTGCCGCCGGCCTTCTTGGCCGCCGCCGGCTTGCGCGGCGAGCGCTTGGCGGGCTTCATCTCGTCGCCGTCGCCGAGGCTGGCCTTGAGCGCCGCCATCAGGTCGATGATCTGCGCCTTCGGCGCCTCCTCCGGCGGGGCGACGATCTCCTCGCCCTCGATCTTGCGCTCGATCAGCGCCCAGGTGCGCTTGCGCTGCTCGTCCTCGTAGCGCTCGGGGTGGAACTCGTCGCTGGCGATCTGCTCGATCAGGCGCAGCGCCAGGTCGAGCTCGGCGGGCTGCACCTCGGCGTCGCCCACCGGCACCTCGTCGAAGGCGCGGATCTCGTCGGCGTAGCGGAGCTGCTGCATCGCCAGCCCCTCGTCGAACGGGCGCAGCAGCACCAGGTAGTCCTTGCCGCGCGCCGCGTAGCGGGCGAGCGCCGCGCGGCCGGTCTCGCTCATCGCCTTCGACAGCAGCCGGTACGGCTTGACGCCGCCCTTGTCGGGGCCGAGGTAGTAGGTCTTCTCGAAGTGCACCGGGTCGACCTCGGCCAGCGGCACGAACTCGGTGATCTCGATGGCGTTGGTGGCCTCGGGGTTGAGGGCCTTGAGCTCGTCGTCCGAGAACAGCACGTACTGCCCCTTGCTGAACTCGTAGCCCTTGGCGAGCTCGTTGCGCTCCACGAGCTCGTCGCAGGCGGGGCAGTAGTAGCGGTACTTCACCCGCGTGCCGCATGCTTCGTGGATCATGTTGAAGCTGACCGAGCTGGCGCTCTCGCCCGAGGAGTACAGCTTCACGGGGATGGCCACCAACCCGAAAGAGATCGTTCCGGAACCCATCGATCGCGCAGACATGGTTGCGAGAGAGTACCATGATTACCTATCCATTCGCTTCCGGTCATGAATCTCGATCGCCCATGAACGACCGGCTCTCCCGCTACCGCGAGAAACGCAAGGCGGACTCGACGCCCGAGCCGGTGGGTGGCGCCGCGGCCGCCGCCGACCCCGAGGGCGCTCCCGGCAGCGTCGGCCGCCCGGGCCGCTTCGTCGTCCAGCTCCACGCCGCGCGCAGCCTGCACTTCGACCTGCGCCTCGAGCACGGCGGCGTGCTGCTGTCGTGGGCGGTGCCGAAGGGGCCGTCGTTCGACCCGGCGGAGAAGCGGTTCGCGGTGCAGACCGAGGACCACCCGCTGGACTACGCCGACTTCGAGGGCGTCATCCCCGAGGGCAACTACGGCGCCGGCGCGATGATCGTGTGGGACCGCGGCGTGTGGGTGCCGCACCTCGACCCGGCGGAGGGCTTCGAGACCGGCAAGCAGCTCTTCGAGCTCAAGGGCCACAAGCTGCGCGGGATGTGGACCCTGGTGCGCCTGAAGAGCGGCGAGAGCGGCCGCGAGTGGCTACTGATCAAGGAGCGCGACGGCTGGGCGCGGACCGACGACGGGCTGCCGCCGGCGTCGGTCCTCTCCGGGCTGACCGTCGAGGAGCTGGCGGCGGGGGAGAGCCGCACGGCGGAGATCGCCGCGGCGCTGGAGGAGGCCGGTGCGCCGCGGCGGGCGGTGCCCGTCGACCGCTTCCAGCCGATGCTGGCGGAGAGCGGCGAGGCGCCGTTCAGCCGCGAGGGGTGGCTGTTCGAGCTCAAGTACGACGGCTACCGCCTGCTCGCCGCCACCGGCGAGGCGGCGGGGGAGGGCGCCATGCCGGGCCCCATGCCGGGCCCCATGGCCGGCCCCGGCCGCCGCGTCCGCCTCGGCTACCGCAGCGGCCGCGACGCCACCGCAGTCTTCCCCGAGCTGGCGCGCGCCGTCGCCGCCCTGCCGTATCCGTCGCTGCTGCTCGACGGCGAGGTGGTGGTGCTCGACGACGACGCACGCCCCTCCTTCGGCCGCCTGCAGAAGCGGGCGCTCCTCACCCGCCGCGCCGACGTCGAGCGCGCCACCGTCGAGCACCCGGCCGTCTACCAGGTGTTCGACCTGCCGGCCTTCGCCGGCTTCGACCTGCGGCCGCTGCCGCTCGCCACCCGCAAGGAGCTGCTGCGCCGGGTGCTGCCCGCCGCCGGGCCGCTGCGTTACTGCGACCACGTGGAGACGCGCGGCGAGGAGCTCTACGCGGCGGCGCGCGCCCAGGGCCTGGAGGGGCTGATCGCCAAGCGCGCCGACGCGTCGTACCGCGCCGGAAGGTCCGCCGACTGGCTGAAGCTGCGCGCCGAGACGACCGGCGACTTCGTGGTGGTGGGCTTCACCGAGCCGAAGGGCTCGGCGCCGGGGCTGGGCGCCGTCCACCTGGCATGGCTGACCGGCGACCGCCTGGTCTACGCGGGGCGCGCCGGCTCCGGCTTCGGCGACCAGGACCGCCGCGACCTGCGCGCCCGCCTGGAGGCGATGGCGCGCCCCGAGCCGCCCACCGCGCCGCCCGCGCCCGGCGAGCCGGCGCCGCCGCGCGGCCGCGAGCACACCTGGGTGGAGCCGCGCCTGGTGGCCGAGGTGCGCTACATCGAGGTCACCGAAGCCGGCCAGCTCCGCCACCCCGTGTTCGTCCGCCTGCGCGACGACAAGCCGCCCGGCGAGTGCGTTCGCCCGGCGTCGGCGGCCCCGGGCGGCGACGCCGGGGAGCCGCCCGAGGCGCCGCCGGAGGAGGTTCCCGAGGCGCCGGAACGGCCGCCGCTGAGCAACCTCGACAAGGTGTTCTGGCCCGGCGGGCCGGACGGCGAGGGCCGCTTCACCAAGGGCGACCTCGTCGCCTGGTACGAGACGACGGCGCCGTTCCTCCTGCCTTACCTCGCCGACCGCCCGGTGGTGCTCGACCGCTACCCGGACGGCATCGCCGGCAAGTCGTTCTTCCAGAAGAACGCCCCCGACCACGTGCCCGGCTGGGTGCGCACCGAAGCGGTGTGGTCCGAGGACGGCGCCGAGACGCGCTACGTCGTCTGCGACGACCTGCCGACGCTGCTCTACCTCGCCAACCTCGGCACCATCCCGCTTCACCTCGGCGCCAGCCGCTTCGCGGCGCCGCAGCACCCGGACTGGTCGATCCTCGACCTCGACGCCAAGGACGCGCCGTTCGCCGCCGCCTGCGAGGTGGCGCTGGCGGTGCGCCGGCTCACGGCGCGGGCCGGACTGCCGGCCTACGTCAAGACCAGCGGCGCCAGCGGCCTGCACGTGCTGATCCCGCTCGGCGCCCGCCTCACCCACGAGCAGTCGCGCCAGCTCGCCGAGGTGCTGGCGCGGCTGGTGGCGGCGGAGCTGCCGGCGGTGGCCTCGGTGGCGCGCCTGCCGCGCTCGCGGCAGGGGAAGGTCTACGTCGACTACCTGCAGAACGGCTGGGGCAAGCTCCTGGTGGCGCCGTACAGCGCGCGGCCGCTGCCCGGCGCGCCGGTGTCGATGCCGCTCGCCTGGGACGAAGTGGCGCCGGGGCTCGACCCGCGCGACTTCACCCTGGCCACGGCGCCGCGGCGCCTGGCGGCGTGGGACGGCGACCCGCTGCGGCCGGTGCTCGGCGAGGCGCCCGACCTGACGGCGGCGCTGGCGCGGCTGGTGGCGTCGCTGGAGTAGGGGCCGCCGCGGCTACGACGCCGCAAGGCGGGCGCGGCGGGAGCCGGTGCGCGGGCCGGCGGGCCGCTGCGGCAGGCGGCGCACCGGCTTGCGCGGCTCGTCGAGCAGGTGGACCAGCCGCGAGCCGAGGTGCTCGAGGAAGCGGTCCAGCTCCTTGCCGGTGGCGGCCAGGAAGCGGCCCGCGAGCAGGAAATAGTGGTCGCGCTCGCCGAGTCCGTGGATGGGGCGGCGGTGGAGCTCGTGCCACTGCACCGGGAAGGCGTCGAGGTGGCCGCGGAAGGCGCGCACCCGCTCGCGGTGGACGTCGGTGTAGGTCAGGCTCACGTCGCGCTCGTCGATGCCCACCAGCAGCACCTGCGCGTCGGCGCTGCCGAGGTCGTTCTCGATCACCAGGCGGCGGCCGTGGCGCACCGCGATGGTGTCGAGCGCGGGGTGGCGGTTCGCGGGCGGCGGCGCCTTCGCCACGCCGACCATGAAACGCTCGACGAGGGGGTGGTCGTGGGCCGCGAGGCGGTAGCCGGTGGCGCCGTGGATCGGCTCCTTGGCGAGGCCTCGGCGCAGCTCGGCCAGCTCGCCGCAGAGGTCGGCGGTGAGCCGCGCGAGACTGTCGAAGGCGGCGACCGCGGTGGTGTTGGACGGCGGGGCGCCGAGCGTGCGGTCGCGCTGGCGCGGCGACAGGGTGTGGGCGGCGAAGTCGGGCGCGTCGGCGGCGAGACCGTCGAGGCGGCGGGCGTAGCGGGCGGTGGCCAGCTCGTCGCCGTAGCGCAGGGGGGTGAGCATCTCCGCCAGGTCCTCGCGCACCGCCGCCACCAGCTCGCCGGCCCGCGGCACCCGGGACGAGCCGTCGTCCAGCCGTTCCGCCCCGGCCAGGAGGCCGGCCCAGCGCGCCTCCTCGTCGGCGGCGCCGCTCAAGCTCTCGCGCAGGGCGTCCAGCCGGCCGGACGCCGATTCCGGATCTTGGATGCAGGCGGCGTCGAGCAGGGCGAGCCGGAACGTCGCCCGCTCGCACGCCTCCAGCGCGTCGCCGACCGCCCGCGGCAGCAACAGGCTCTCCTCGCCGAGGTGGGCCACGATGCCGGGCTTGCGGGTCAAGACGGGTACGCCTCCTGTCGATGTTCGGTCAGCTTGGATCCTGTGCATGCAGAAACGGCGCCCAGGTGACGAACGCGTGACGGCGAGCTAACATCGCGCCTCCAGCGACTACCGAGGACGAACAGGAGAGGAGCACGGATGGGTCTGTTGAGCGGGGCGGCGAGCGTGACGCGGTTCAACCTGCCGGTGCGTCCGCAGGAGATCGACTTCGAGCCGGCGGCGTTCCGCGCCATCGCGCCGGGATCGGAGGTGCGCGAGTCGGTCGGCTTCGTGCCGGTCGAGCCGGGCGCCGACTACCAGGTGGGCGCCGGCCGCTGGGCCTTCCGCGTGCGCGTCGACCGCCTGCGCGCCGACCCGACCACCGTGCGCGAGCGGACGAAGCAGCTCGTCGCCACCGAGATGGAGGCCACCGGCGCCCCCTTCGTCGGCCCCATGAAGCGCCGCCAGCTCAGGAACCTCGCCGAGGAGGAGCTGATCGTGCAGGCGTCGCCGCGCTCGAAGATCATCGAGTGCGCCATCGACGGCGACGTCCTCTACGTCGCCTCGACCGCCAAGGGGCAGTTCGGCCAGGTCGTCACCCTGCTGCGCCGCGTCGGCGTCACCGCCGAGCCGAAGGCGCCGTGGGTCGACCGCCAGGACGCCGACCCCGAGACGGACCTCGTCGACATGCGCGAGCCGGGCGAGTCGGTGCTCGGCTGCCGCTTCCTGCGCGGCCTGCTCGGCGACCGTGTCCTCGCCTTCGAGCCGGAGGCCGGCCGCGTCGTGCTGCAGACCAGCCAGGCGCGGGTGACGCTGGCCGGCGAGGTGCTGCCCGACCTGCTGCGCTACGCCGAGCGCGGCGCCGAGGTCCTCTCCGCCAAGCTCACCACCGGCGAGGTCGCCTTCCGCCTCGACGGCCCGAGCTGGCGCCTCTCCGGCCTGCGCGTCGACACCGACCGCCACGAGCACTGGATCGGCCTCCTCGACGAGCGCCTGGAGAAGATCTCCGCCGTCTTCGACCTCCTCGACGCCAAGTACGCCGAGCTCGACCCGGCGCGCCGGCCGGCGCCGGTGGTTCGGGAAGCGGCCGGCGAAGCGGCCGGCGGCGGGGGAGGGGTGGTCAGAGACGGCGGCCGGGTTGTGCCGATCCGCAATCGGAGCTCGTTCTGAGCGGCGATGACAGCCTTTTAGGTGCCGACGCGGACTACCTCTCCCTTCTGGACCTTCTCGACTGCATCGATGACGGCTGGAACCAGGGGCTGAAGATGCTCCATCCGGTTGCTCCGCGCCGCGAGCACCACTACGCCGACTTCAAGGCCGCTGAGGTTCTGCTGAAACTCGATGCCCTGATCCGCCGTGAGGAAAACAGAGAATCCATCCGCTGCAGCACGGCGCAAGAGCGCACCGTTCTCGAGGGCGCTCCAGCCTCGCTGCTGAACGGTGTTGCACTCGTAGGGCGTCAGATGGCGAACGAGCTGCCGAGGGAGGGATTCGTCTATGAGGACTCGCACGTCGCTTCCAAGACGTGTGCTGCCTCTTCCAAGGCTGCAATGGCCTGCTCCCTGGTGACGGACGGGAAGTCGGAAAGGAAGGTGTCCAGGTCCTCACCACCCTTGAGGTAGTCGATGAGGTTGCGCAGCGGCACTCGTGTGCCCCGAAACACGGGCACACCGCCTTGGAGGTTCGGATTCCGGTGGACCACGGAGGAAGTCGCCATGGCATCCCTATCCTACCACGTGGCTGGCTCGGAGCTTCAAGCGGAGGACTCGCGCAGACGACGCGTCCTGCAGGCACGGGTTGAAGATGATCACGAGCGGTTCGGTGACCATCCTACTGAGTCTCTTTAGTCTCTTGCGACGACGAGATGCAGCGTCTCAAAACTCACGCTCGGCAGAAATCCAGCTTCCGCTTTTGGAGGCACGTAGGTGGCGCCGATTTGGTGTTTGCCCGGCTTAAGCAGGCTGGTCGTCAACGTCGCCCGACCGAAGGCGTCAAGCCTTATTGGCTTCCCGAGCCTTGATCCGTCAAGCGCGAACTGCACGGCGCCTGTCTCTCGTTCCGGCGTTGACGCAATCCGTTCGCCGGTCTTCCTTTCGACGATCGCCACAAAGGTGACTCTTTCGCCGGCTCTGGAAGAATCTTTGTTTGAATGGATCTCCGTTCGCGTTGCTCCCTGATCGAGCATCTGGCTCTGCAGGTAGGTCTTCGCGAAACTCGGTTCGCCGGTCAGAGCGACATCAAACGCGCAGTTTTCCCGATCATTCCTGTCCGCGATCTGCCGACATAGCCTCTGCGCGACATTTCTTTCGATGGGCGTGACCGGCGGACGGCCCGGAATGTTGCAGCTCGCCGCACCCTCCAAGGGCCAGGCCTTGTTCGTAAAATTTTCGGTCGCCATACCGGGAGCGTAGTCAAACAGGCTCGTCGAGTTGTTGACGCGCCATGCGTTCGCAAACTTTCTGTTCAAATCGTCATATCGCGCCGCTGCGGAAGCGGGCCGCGGGCCCATCGACGAGCCGTCCGGTAGTCTCGGCAACCAGCTGCCGGACGGAATCAACCCCATGACCCCTTCCGTCGCCGGCGTATTCATGATGCTCAGATTGACATACCAGGTGTTCTGCGATCCCCACCAGCCGGGGACGGCCGTCAAGGCGGTACCGTCAGCAAAATCGATCTCGATTCCGCCGCCGATGGTCGCTCTGGCGACGCGGGCGCCTGCCCCGACAGGAACGCTCTGCACGGCGTCGATGTCGATGAGATTTCCATCGACGCGCAGTTCCATCCCTGATGGACTCGCTTCGCCAGTCAAACTGGGCTGGTAGGTCACCCGGTGTCCGGAAACGCGGGCCGCGACTGCCGTGTTGACGCTGACGCAACTGGCGAGCCCCGTGTGCGCATTGGGGACGGGCGGCGCGGAAGGGACAGGAGTCTGGCGGGCCTGAATCTCCAGATCGCCGTCGCGCAGAAGGGTGAATTCGCCGGCGCTCTGGAAATCGTAATTCTCGCCGCTCACGGTGCGGATGTGGGGGTCGCCATTGTCGCTGCCGTCGTACACGGCTCGATCATTCGACAGAACGAGGTCATCGATGACGACTCGTCCCTGCGAAGAGCCCCAGGAGGGACCGACGTTCAGGCGAATAGCGACGATATTGCCGAGATCGAGGCCCGAGCCGTTGTTCAGGAAATCGGTCAGCCGAATCCTGATGGTCTCCATCTCATTGTGCCAGCCGCTGCTGCGCTGGTAGGGCTGCTCCAGACCGCCGCCGAAGGCTCCGATATTGATGGAGCTCGTCGCCGAGCTGGAATCCCGCAACGTCACTGTGAAGGTCAGGTCCCCGGCCAGGGCCAGCGTATTGGGATGCTGGGTTCCCTGCGCGCCGCGCAGGGATAGGAACAGATTGTCCGTGAAATTCTGCTCTCCGAGGGGCACTGCCCATTCGTAGAATTTATCGGCCCCCGTCCAGTCGAACACGACGCCGCGGCTCGTGTCGTTCCGGACGCCCCACACATCTGTGTTGCCGACTTGCGTCGCGCCGTTGAAGGGGTCGGCCGCCATCCATGTGAAGTTGGCGTTGTTGTCATCCAGCTTACCTTCGACGAGATTGTCGACGTTGAATGTGACGCTTCCGCCTATGCTGCTGAGATTTGTCGCGAGCTGCGTTTGATAATCGTCGATGACCACCGTGCCGGCAGCGGAGGCGTCGTAATACTCATTCGTGACGACGATGCAGTTGCTCGTGGGCACGCCGATCGGTCGGAACGTTTCATACTGGCGCGTCAGGAAATCGATCGAAGGGATGTTGTCGTCGACGTAGCGCTTGATCAAGGGCAGGAAGTACCCCAGCTGGATCAAATGCGTGTTGATGTCGCCGATGGAGCATGGTCCGGTGAAAACTGGGCTTCCCCCGCCGTTATGGAACCAGGCGTGCCCGGTCCCTTGCACGGACGTCGACTGGCGATGTCCAACCGCCCGGTCGTGCAGGTGGTAGGTTTGGCAGAGTTCGCAACCAGCCGAGCCATTTACGTCGGAGTCTCCCGAGGCGGTCCAAAGATGATAATTGGCGTCATGAGGATTGGCGATGTCCGTGCCGTTGAAGTCGGTCGGCAGCATGCTGCTGATGAGTTTGATGTTCTTCTTGACATAATGGACGGGGACATGGGTGGCGTCGAAGATGCGGTCATAGGCGATCGCGACGCCTTCGCCGCCGCGGCTGTGTCCGATCCACACGATCTTGTTGGCGTCGACATGCCCCATCAGAGCGGCGCCTCCCGGGATCGTTCCCGCCGCAGCCTGCGCGATGAACGCATCCGTGTGTCCGAGGGTTGTGTCCGAAGCGGAAACGGGTCCAGGTGGCGTGTTGTTGGCGTGGCTCATGACGATGTAGCCGTATGACGCCAGATGATTGCCGATATGGTGGTACCAATCGTACTGATGGCCGTTGCCGTGGCTGATGACGATCAGCGGTAGCTGGCCGAGTGCCGAGACATTGGTCGGGAAGAACAAGTCTTCAGCCAGATGCGTCGCGGGGATGCCGAAACCGGGACTGATTGCGTACGTCGAATGCGTAACGGCGAGGGGACCAGCCGTCGTCGTGTCATGAACGATGTAAACGCCGGCCTCGTTGTTGCGTCCGTCGATATAGTCGTTGTCGTCGAGGAGCCCGTTCTGATTGCAGTCGAGGACCACGTCATGTCCGACGCCCAGATCCGTTCCGGCGGCGCCGCTCAACTCAAAAGGTACTGCGACCTGGATTGTATTGGCCTGAATGTTCACCGCGCTGAAGGTCTGCGTCTGCTTCCCGCCGGTAGTCACGTCTGTCAGTGTTGTGTTGGCGTCCCACCCTGCGGTTTTTTTCGCGGCGACCACGTAGATATCGCATGTCTGGCCGGCGATCGCCGGAAATCGCGTTGGATCGATGGCCACGTGCACTGCGCTGTGGGCGTTGATCGCCTTGACATATTCGAAATGCGGATAGGCGGTCAGCGGGTTTCCGGCGAGCTCCGTCTTGGTGACCGCCCCATGCGCCGGCGCCGCGGAGAGGAGGGCGACAAGAACGGCACAAGAAGCGGTGGACTTTCGAACGGCGCCGTCAATCGTGAGCATGATTGTCTCCCCTGTGTTTGCGTTATCGCGGAACAGATGAATCTGTGCTCGGCAGACGCCAGGTCTCGGCGAAGTTCTCATCCGGCGAATATTTCAGCACGAGGTCTGCAGCGCGCCCCCGAAGGAGTGCCGCCAGATCATCAACTACTATGGCTTCGCGCCGTGAGCCGTTGATCTTGTCGGGGCTGAAGGGCCTGATTCCGGCCTTGTCGGCGAGGGCCCT
>CAZLBJ010000467.1:0-5491 GCA_964557755.1 uncultured Thermoanaerobaculia bacterium | reverse complement strand
GCTGCGGCCGCTGCTGGCGGCGGCGGACCGCGCCGGCGCCGTCGACGTCGCCGCCGGCCCGCTGCGGCTCGGCTGGCGCGCCCGCCGCCCCTTCCTCGCCTGGCTCGCCGTCGAGGAGCCCGACCTCGTCCCCCGCTACCGCGCCCTCTACCGCCGCCGCCGCACCCTCCCCCCCGCCGAGCGCCGCGCCCTCCTCGCCGACTTCCACCGCCTCCGCCTCGAGCACGGCTTCCCCCACGCCATCGCCAGCCGGGCGTAGAGCAGGCTCAGCCGAGCCGAACGATCCAGTAGCCGGGCCGCCGCTCGGCGCGGCGCCCGTGCCGCCTCCGGCCTCAGCGCCGCGCGGCGCTGCCGCGGCGGGGGCGGCGCCTCGGTGTCGGTTTGGAGGCCGCCGGGCGGGAGGTGGCGGGGCGCGGCGAGGCGGGGCGCGCTCCGCCGCCCCGCGCGGCGCCGGCCAGCCGCGCCACCAGGTGGGAGAGCGCGGTGTCGGGGTCGCCGCTCTCCCCCTTGAGCTGCATCTCGGTGTCGAGCACCCACGCCGGCAGGCTGGCGAGCACCGCGGCCGGCAGCCGGCTGGCCGCCAGGTAGGCGCGGTGCAGCCGGTACGGGTGGAGCGACGCCACCGGGTTCTTGCCGCCGCCCGGCACCGCCGCCTTGAGCCGCGTCTCGAGGCCGCCCTTGAAGCGGCCGTAGTTGGCCTCGCCGGGGCGCACGCCGTGCAGGCGCATCAGGCCGCCGACCGCCGTCAGCGTGCGGCAGAAGCCCGCCAGCAGGGCGAAGAAGGTCAGCCGCGCCGCCAGCGGGTCGTCGGCGCCGGAGAGCATGCGGTCGAGGCGCGCCAGCGCCTCGCCGGCGCGCCCCTCGCCCACCGCGTCGAGCAGCGCCCAGACGTCCTCCTCGCCGCGGTCGGTCACCGAGCCCTCCACCATGCGACGGTCGATGCGGGCCGCGGAGGCAGCCTGGGCGAGGTGGGCGAGCTTGCGGTACTCGCCGGCGAAGCGCGCCGCCGACTGCGGGTCGGCGCCCTTCGACTTGCGGTCGTCGTCGCCGCGCAGCGTGCGCCGCGCCAGCTCGGCGAGGGCGGCGGGCTCGATGCCGACGCCGGTCTGCCGCGCCAGCTCGCCGGCCATCTCGTCGAGCCCCTCCCAGCCGCCGCTGCGCTGCTCCTCGAGCGACGCGACGCGCACCACGCGGCCTCGCCCGTCGAGGAGCTTCACCACCGGGTGGTCGCGGTCGGCAAAGCGCTCGGCGAGCACCAGGCAGTGGCCGTCGGGCAGGCCGCCGTCGGCGATGGCGCCGAGCTCGGCCACCTCGCCCTCGGCGTAGCCGCCGACGCCGGCCGCGCGGGCGGCGGCAAGCAGCGCCGCCAGCCCGTCGCGCAGCTCCTCGACCTGGCGCTTGCCGCGCCCGCGCCCGGAGCGGCCGCGGCGGAAGGCGGCGCCGCCCTCGAGCGCCCAGCCGGGCAGCCCCGCCAGCGCCTCCTGCGGCTCGCCGGCCTCGGGGTCGGCGCCGAACAGGCGCAGCGCCTGGAGCAGCCGCGAGGCCGCCTGGCGCTCGCTGGAGCCCAGCTCGCCGCCGGAGAGAGGCACCGCTTCCGCCGCCTGGTCCACCAGGTCGGCGGCCGCCGCCTTGTCGGCCAGCAGCGCGGTGTCGACGGCGAGCACGACCTTGGCCGGCTCGAACAGCGAGAAGGTGCGGAGGTCTTCGAACAGCGGGGAGAGGCGGGGCGGACGGCGGTGGACCTGCAGGCGGCAGCCGGCGCGCTCGGCGAGGCCCTGGGCGAGCCGCTGGGCGGCCGCCTCGGCGAGGACCGGCTCGCCCGCCACCAGGTAGACGGCCGCGGGCGGGCCGTCGAGGTCGGCGAGGAGGGTCTCGACGTCCAGGATCAGGACGCCTCGTTGAGCATCCCCTGCTCGGCCATCTCCTGGCAGTCGATGCAGTAGCGGGCCCAGGGCACGGCATCGAGGCGCTTCTCGCCGATGTCCTTGCCGCAATTGACGCACTTGCCGTAGGAGCCCGCCTCGATGCGCTCGAGGGCGTCGTCGACGGCGAGGAGCTGGTTGCGCTCGGCGTCGGAGAGGGAGAACATCAGCTCGCGGTTGTAGGAATTGTTGGCGCGGTCGACGATGTCCTCCGTCCCCTCGTCGGTGGACGCCTGCCCGGCCCGAAGGTCCCGCTGATAGAGATTGAGGATCTCCTGGCGGTGCTCGAGGAGGCGCTCCCGGAAGTCGTCTACATCAGCTTTGGCCACGTGTCGCTCCTTTCCATGGGAAGCGGCCGTTTCGCGAAGGGGTGCCATCATAGTCGCTTCGTCGTACCGGGGCAACGGGATCGGGGCCGCCCCGATTCCGCGCCCGCGGCGGCCGGTGCCGGCGGCTCAGCGGTGGTAGCCGGTGCCCGCCTGGATCGAGGTGGCGCGGTAGAGCTGCTCGTAGAGCACCACCCGCGCCAGCTCGTGCGACAGCGTCATCGGCCCGAACGACAGCACGCGGCGCGCCGCTGCGCGCACCGCCGGGTCGAGGCCGGCGTCGGAGCCGAGGGCGAAGGCCACCGGGTGCGGCCAGTCGCGGCGCAGGCGGGTGAGCTCGGCGGCGAAGGCGGACGAGGTCAGCGGCTCGCCGCCGGCGTCGAGCGCGATCAGCCACGCGGGGTCGGGCAGCGCGGCGAGGATCGCCTCCCCCTCGGCGCGCCGCCGCTCCGCCTCGCCGGGCTTGCCGCGCACCTTGACCGGCAGCTCGCGCACCGGCGTCACCCGCGCGATGCGCTTGCGGTAGCGATCGCAGATCTCGTCCCAGGCGCGGCGCTGGTGGCGGCCGGCCCAGACGACGACGTACTCGCGTCCCACGGGGTTCCGGAGGGGCCTCAGACCACCGCGGCGTGCTCGGTGTTCTCCTCGCCCGCCATGTACTGCTTCCACTCCTTCGAGAAGGCCAGCGATCGCAGGTCGCGCATGCGGTCGAGGAAGACGACGCCGTTGAGGTGGTCGTACTCGTGCTGCACGATGCGCGACTCGAGGCCGGTGGCGCGGAAGTCCACCGGGTCGCCGTGGCGGTCGAGGCCGCGCACGCGCACCGCGGGGTGGCGCGGCACCAGGCCGCGCAGGCTCGGGATGGAGGTGCAGCCCTCCCAGTCGTACACCAGGCGGCCGGGCTGGGCGACGATCATCGGGTTGAGCACCACCTTCAACGGCACCGGGCCGCCCGGCAGGTCGGGGTCCTCGGTGACCTCGTAGACGAAGATCTGCAGCCCGACCTCGATCTGCGGCGCCGACAGGCCTACGCCCCTGGCGCCGCGCATGGTCACGATCATGTCGTCGATCAGGCCCTGGATGCGCTCCGAGCCGATCTCCTTCGGCGGCACCGCGGGCGCGGGGGTCCGCAGCAGAGGGTGGCCGAGACGCACGATGTCGAGCACTGCCATGAGTGTCCTCCGGTTTCCAGCATTATAGCGAGCCTACGGGCGGTCGCGTACCGGGGGGCGTCCGCCGCCTCGCGCATCCGCAGCCGCCGCGTCCGGGCCGGTGCGATAGGCTTCCGCGTCCGATGAGCCAAGATCGTTTCCCGCCCGTCGCCACCGGCTATCCGTTCCCCCGCCTCGAGCGGGAGGTCCTCGCGCGGTGGCGAGACGGTCGGATCTTCGAGAAGTCGTTGCAGCGGCCGGCGCCGGAGGGCGAGTACGTCCTCTACGACGGTCCTCCTACAGCAAACAACGTGCCGCACGTAGGGCACGTGGTAACGAGAGTGGTGAAGGACCTTTACCCGCGCTACCGCACCATGCGCGGCTACCATGCGCCGCGCAAGGCCGGCTGGGACACCCACGGCCTGCCGGTCGAGATCGAGGTCGAGAAGGCGCTCGGCTTCTCCGGCAAGCAGCAGATCGAGGAGTACGGCATCGCCGCCTTCAACGCGCGGTGCCTCGAGAGCGTCCACACCTACGAGCGCCAGTGGCGGGCGATGACCGAGCGCGTCGGCTACTGGACCGACATGGACGACGCCTACTTCACCTACACCAACGAGTACGTAGAGTCGGTGTGGTGGGCGCTGAAGACCCTGTGGGAGAAGGACCTCCTGGTCGAGGGCTACAAGATCCAACCCTACTGCGCACGCTGCGGCACCACGCTGTCGTCGCACGAGGTGGCGCAGAACTACAAGGAGACCGACGACCCGTCGGTGTGGGTGCGCTTCCCGGTGCGGCCCGGGCAGAAGGTAAGGGCGGCGAGCGGCGAGGAGTGGGAGGTGCCCGAAGGCGTGTCGTTCGTGGCGTGGACGACCACGCCGTGGACGCTGCTGTCTAATGTCGCGTTGGCCGTGCACCCGGACCTGACGTACAAGGTGGTTTCGGACCCCGCTCAGCAAGGGAAAAAACTGATCTTTGCCGAGGAGCTTGAGACGGACGTGCCGCTGCTGGTGCAGGAGAACGGCGAGCGGAAGCTAATCGACCTGCGAGAGGCGCCGGCGGAAGCGGTCTTTCGCGGAGCCGACTTTGAGGGGTTGCGCTATACCCGGCCCTTTCCCACGCGGCCGGAGGAGTCTCCAACTGCTTCCGGCGTGGCTGGCGACGAGGACGAGCAGCTGACGACGTCCGCGGTGGAAGCCTTCATGACCGGAGGAGGGCACGTCGTCACGGCCGACTATGTCACTCTCGCTGACGGCACCGGCATCGTGCACACCGCGCCCGCCTTCGGCGAGGACGATTACCAAACTTATCTTCGGTACGGCCGGCTTCCCTTGATCCGCGCCATCGACAGCGACGGCAACGTCTGGCCACTGGACGGCATCACAAAGTTCGCCGGCCTGTGGTTCAAGGACGCCGACGCGCCTATCATCCGCGATCTGAAGGAGCGCGGCATCCTGCTCCACCAGGCCCGGTACCGCCACAACTACCCCTTTTGCTGGCGCTGTGACCGGCCGCTCCTGTACTACGCCTGGGATTCGTGGTTCGTCGCCACGACGAAGGCGAAGCAGGAGCTGATCGCCGAGAACCGCACCGTCGCCTGGCACCCGGCGCACGTCGGCGAGGGACGCTTCGGCAACTGGCTGGAGAACGTCGTCGACTGGGCGCTGTCGCGCAACCGCTACTGGGGCACGCCACTGCCGGTGTGGCGGTGCGACGCCTGCGACGCGGTGGAGGTCGTCGGCTCCTACGCCGAGCTCTTCGCCAAGGCCGGCCGCGAGCTGCCGGCGGACGTCTACGACCGCGAGCAGTTCGACCCCCACCGCCCCTTCGTCGACCGCCGCTGGCGCGAGGCGCCGGAGGGCTGGCGCCCCTTCACCTGGGGCTGCACCGCGTGCGGCGGGGGCAACATGGGCCGCGTCGAGGAGGTGATCGACGCCTGGTTCGACTCCGGCTCGATGCCCTTCGCCCAGTACCACTACCCGTTCGAGAACGAGGAGCTGACCCGCGGGCGCTTCCCCGCCGACCTGATCGCCGAGGCGGTCGACCAGACGCGCGGCTGGTTCGACACCCTGCACGTCCTCGGCACCCTGCTGTT
>CAZLBJ010000466.1:0-2991 GCA_964557755.1 uncultured Thermoanaerobaculia bacterium | reverse complement strand
CGCCGTCGGGGCCTTCGCCGCGGCCTTCGGCGACGCCGGCACGGCATCCGCCGGCGCGGGCGCCAGCGCCTCCGCCCGCGCCGCCGTCTCCTCGCCGACGACGTTGTGCACCATCCAACCGAGGACCGCCGAGACCGCCGCGTAGCGGGACGCCGCCGCCGCCGTCAGCGCGCGCGCCAGCGTCTCCACCGGCCCGGGCTCGGCGCCCGCGGCGAGCTCGCGCAGCACGAAGGGGGCCGCGCTGGCGAGCGGCACCAGGTCCACCTGCACCACCGCCTCGCGGCCGCCGCCCTCCGCCGCCGCCAGGGTCAGCGCGTAGCCGGCGTTGGCGTAGGCCTCCACCGCCACTTCCCCCTCCGGCAGCCGCACTCGCGCGTAGTCGCTGCCCTCCACCGCCAGCCCCCAGGCGCCGGCTGCCGGCGCCGCGGCCGGCGAGTCGAGCACCTGATCCGGTACCGAGCCCTGCGCCGCCGGCGCCAGCGCCGGCAGCAGCAGCAGGAGGGCGGCGGCGAGCCGCGCGGCGCGCCTCACGTCAGGCTCCCGGGGAAGGCGCGCTGCTTGAGCAGGCCGTCGAGCAGGCCGTTGATGAAGCGGCCGGACTGGTCGGAGCCGTACTTCTTGGCCAGCTCGATGGCCTCGTCGACCACCACCAGCTTCGGCACCTCGGGTTCGTGGAGCATCTCGTAGATGGCGAGGCGCAGGATGTTGCGGTCGACCACCGGCATGCGCTCGAGCCGCCAGTTGTCGGCCTGGGTGCGGATGAGCTGGTCGATTTCCTCGCGGTGCTCGCTGGTGCCGGTGACCAGCTCGCGGGCGCGCTCGAAGGCCTCGTGGACGCGGCGGCGCACCTTCTCGGCGTCGGGCCGCTGGCCGCCCCGCGGCTTGCTCTCGCGGACCAGGAACTCGGCGAGGTCGAAGGACTGGAACACCTGCGGCAGCGGCGCGCCGCCCATGTCCTGCTGGTAGAGCATCTGCACCGCCATCTCCCGCGCGGTGTGCCGCTTGCCCGCCACGACCCCTGCCCTACGCGCCCCGGCCGCCGGGTCCGGTGCGCAGCTCGTGCTTCAGGTTGGCCATCTCGAGGGCCGCGATCGCCGCCTCCCAGCCCTTGTTGCCCGCCTTGCCGCCGGCGCGCTCGGCCGCCTGCTCCGAGGTGTCGCAGGTGAGGATGCCGAAGCCCACCGGCAGCCGGTGCCGCTGCGAGACGCGGGCGACGCCGCGGCTGGCCTCGGCGCAGACGTAGTCGAAGTGCGGCGTCTCGCCGCGCACCACCACCGCCAGCGCCACCAGGCCGTCCCAGCCGCCGGCCTCGGCCAGCTCATCGAGCGCCAGCGGCACCTCGAAGGCGCCGGGCACGCGCACGACGGCGACGTCCTCCGCCGCCACGCCGTGGCGCCGCAGGCAGTCCACGGCGCCGCCGACCAGCAGCTCGACCAGCCGGCCGTTGAAGCGCGACGCGACGACGGCGAAGCGCTTGCCGGCGCCGTCGAGGGCTCCCTGGATCTCGCGGATGTCACTCATGTCGGAGGGTGTCCCGGGGCGGCGGGCCCCGGGTTGGCGAGTATAGGGGCCGCCCACCCCCCTGTCAACGGAGCCGGCGCGCCGAAACCCCTTTGAACACTGACATATCCGAGCCCGCCCTACCAGCCGGCCAAGCCGTGCAGGAAGGCGCCATAGGCGGGGGCCGTGAGGGTCTTGATGACGACGTCGCCGACGACGCCGGACAACGCGAGGGCGAGCAGCAACGCCTCGCGGCGCTCGAACGGGAACGGCCGCCGGACGAGCAGCGGCCGCGAGAAGACGACGCCGGCGAGCACGAAGGCGGCCACCCGCAGCACCGACCACGGCACCCAGGCGAGCACCGGCGCCGCCAGGTAGCGCACCAGCGGCGCCTCGATGGTGGCGCCGTAGCTGCCCACGAAGTAGCTCATGTAGGCCACCAGCGCGGCGCCGAGCACCAGCCCGAGGTAGCCGCCGCTGGCCCAGGTGAGGAGGACGAAGAGCCCGAGGTGCAGCAGGTGCTCGGGGATGAACGCCGAGGGCGTCGTCTCCTTGCCGACGCCGGTCTCGATCCACCCGAACATCTCGCGCCGGTACGGCTCGCCGTAGAGGATGCCACCGGCCGCCGCCTCCGGCAGCAGGTGGACGAGCGCCACGACGCCGAGCGACAGCAGCCCCGCCCACAGCATGCCGATCTTCCACGCCCCCAGGTAGTCCCCGAAGCGCACCCGCCGCGCGAACCACACGTAGAGGGTCAGCGGCGCGGCGACGGGAAGGAGCCACTTGCCGCCGGGGAGCAACGCGACGAGGGCGACGAGCGGCGTGGCGGCGAGCAGCAGGCGGGCGCGGGCGAGGCTGTCGAGCCGGGGCACGGTGCGGATGATACCCCGGCCCCGGAGACCTGGTCACCGAGAGCAGACTTGTCATGTGTGCTTGACACCCTGTCTAGGGAGCATTACACTCAATCACGTCAAGCAAACATGACTTTTCGTCAAGCCCACTACACATACCCGACAGGAGAGACCGACATGAACCGCACCTCGAGCGTAGAAGCCCGCAGCGGCACCTCCCGCGACAGCACGAACCAGCGGCGGATGACCGTCTGGTCGCTGGTCTGGACCCTCGCCTTCCTGCTGGTCGTCTTCGCCATCGCGACAGGCTGGCTGGCGACCGGCTGGCCGGCGGCGGCGGCGACGCTGGTGCCGACGGTGCTCGGCACGATCACCGCCCTCGCCCACCTCAAGTTCCTCCGCGAAGCGGACGAGCTGCGCCGCAAGATCGAGCTCGAGGCGCTGGCCATCGCTTTCGGCGCCGGGGTGGTGGGCGGGCTGGCCCTGTGGATGCTGAGCTTGGCCTGGCCCGCCCTCGATCTCGCGGACGTCGACCTCGCCCTCGCTGCCGCCGGCATGCTGATCGTCTACTCGGCGGCCTCCTGGCTCGGCCGCCGGAGGTACGCGTGAACAACCGGCTGAAGGTGCTGCGCGCCGAGCG
>CAZLBJ010000465.1:0-6526 GCA_964557755.1 uncultured Thermoanaerobaculia bacterium | reverse complement strand
GGCGTGGAAGGCGGTCATCGCCTGCTTGATCAGGGTCCGCGCCACGCCGGGCGTGTCGCCCACCGCCAGGTAGAGGCGGATCGCCTGCTCCAGCGTGCGCTCCGACTCGTCGAGGCGCCGCTGTGCGCGCAGCAGCGAGGCGTGGAGGTCGAGCACCCGGGCGCGTTCGGACTCGTCGCCGGAACCCTGCTCGAGGGCGGTCAGGGCGCGGGTGAAGGCCTCGGCGCCGTCCCTGAAATCGGAGCGGATGCGGCAGCAGTTGCCGACGTAGGCCCAGGCGCGGGCCTCGAGGTCGGACCGCAGCGGGTCCCCGGCGCCGTCGGCGCCCGCGCCGCGCAGCTGCGCGATCACCCGCAGGGCCAGGCGGGCCAGCTCTGCCGAGGCGGCCGGCCGGTCGCTCCAGTCGCGCCGGCAGGCCTCCAGCAGCCCCTCGGCGAGCGACCACGACGAGCGCTCGGGATGCCGCTCCACCGCGTCGGCGCGCTCCTCCGCCGGCAGCCGCAGCACGTCGTCCAGCCACGCCGCCGACCGCCCGGCCTCGCCCCGCCGGGCCGCGACGTGGTCGGCGACCGAGCGCAGGGCGTTGCCGAACGCCGAACGGTAGTCCTTCCGGGCGTGGACGTCGACCGGCCGAATGCCGGCGAAGAGACGCTCGAGGACGCGGTCGCCGTCAGGCAACGCCTGGCGCACCCGGCCGCGGCAGCGTCGGCACTTGTACAGGTGCCATCCGGCGGCCTGGAGCTCGCCGCGCTCCAGGTCCCGGGCGGCGAGCCTGTGCAGGGTTTCGGCGTCGAGATGCCTTCGAGCCATCGTTAGCTCCCTCGCTCAATTGTCCGGATACTGCACGGTACCCTAGCATCCCCGGCGCGCCGTGCCAAGTGATCGGCGCCCGCGGAGGACTCGGCCGGCGACGGCGCGGCTCCGCGGGCGACGACGGCGAAGCGGGCGCTAGCCGTCCGGATCGTGGTTGACGCCGTCCTCGCCCCGCACCCTGCGGACGGCCTCCTCGCCGCCAGTGCCCCACAGTGGCCGCTCGGGGGACACGTCGCCGGCGGCCGGACGGGCCTCGGCACGGACCGACCGCTCCGCGTGCACCTCCGGTGGCGCCACCGCCCACGGGGCGGCGAGCCAGCTCCAGGCGGCGCGCAGAAGGCCGGCGGCGTCGGCCGCCGGGCGGTCCGCCGCGGCGGCCGCCGGCACGGCCGGCGCCAGTGCGAGCACCGTGACCAGCAGAGCGAGAATGAGACCTGAGAAGCGCTGTCCAGACATGGGTCCACTCCTTTCCTCGTGATACAGGCGATCGCAGCGACCGACGCGGTCGAACATGCCTGCCTTCGGAAATGAGTTGTGCCGCGTTCCGCCACGGCGTGGCACCCGCTGTGGGAAATCGCGGCGAACATGCTGGGTCGTGCACGCGGAACGCGAGTAGCATGCGCCCTGCCACGGAGCGTCGAACCGACCCTCAGGGAGGAACCCCATGCAGACGATTCGCCTCGGACGCACCGGCGCCGAGGTGCCGGCGATCGGCGTCGGCACCTGGGCCCACGGAGGCCCGAGCCTGGACGAGGACGCCGACCCGGTCGGCTGGTCCGGCCACGACGACGAGGAGTCGCGTCGCGCCCTGCTCGCCGCCTGGGAGCACGGCCTCACCCACTGGGACACCGCCGACGTCTACGGCGACGGCCACGCCGAGGAGCTGATCGGCTCGATGTGGGAGCAGGTGCCGCGCGAGGAGGTCTTCCTCGCCAGCAAGGTCGGCTGGGACCGCGGCGGCCACGGCCACTACTACCACCCTCAGGTCGTGCGCGACCACATGGAGCGCTCGCTGCGCCTGCTGCGCACCGACGCCCTCGACCTCTACTACCTCCACCACTGCGACTTCGGCCCGAACGACCGCTACCTCGACGACGCGCTCGACCTGCTGCTGCGCTTCCGCGAGGAGGGGAAGTTCCGCTTCCTCGGACTCTCGGACTGGGACAACGGCAAGCTCGCCCGCCTGGCGCCGCGCGTCGACCCCGACGTGGTGCAGCCGTTCCGCAACCTGTGGGACGACTCCTACGCGGAAAGCGGCCTGCAGCGCTGGGTGGAGGACCACGACGCCGGCGTCTGTTTCTTCTCGCCGCTCAAGCACGGCCTGCTGCTGGGCAAGTATGAGGCACCGCAGGAGTTCCCGGAGGGCGATTTCCGCCGCAACGTCCCGCAGTTCGCCGACGCCGAGGCGCTCGCGCGGCTGCGCCGTGCAGCCGAGGGCGCCCGCGGCCTGTTCCCGCGGCACCCGAACCCGGTGCTGCACGCGGTGGTCGACGGGCTGCTCACCGGCGCGCGCGGCGCCTGCGTGCTGCTCGGCCAGCGCGACCCGCGCCAGGTGGCCGCCGCCGCCACCCTCGGCGAGCCGCTGAGCGACGAGGAGGCGGCCGCTGTGCGGCGGCTGTACGGCAAGGGCTGACGCGGTCCCGCCAGCGGCGGCCGGTCGGCTAGACTTCGGCCGCCGCACCTCCCTCGCCCCGGCCGCCACCGCCCACCATGAAGACCTACCGCCTCGACGAGCTCGCCCTATTCAACGAGGACCGGGCGGTGCAGCGCTACTTCGACGGCCGCAACTACAAGGTGTGGCGCCTGCTGCTGCTGATGCTGCTCCTGGCGAGCGCGGTCTACGCCGTGGTCAACCTCACCGAGGGACGCTTCCTGCACGCGGCGGTCGCCGGCGGCAACGTGCTGCTGACGGCGGCGCTGTGGCTGCTGCGCCGCACGGCGGCCTTCGAGGCCGGCTTCCGGCCGCTGCTGCTCGCCTTCGTGGTGGCGGAGCTCCTGCTCGCCGTGCTGGCGGCGGTGCCGGAGATGGACGTCGCGCTCGCCTACGTCTTCTTCCCGGTGCTGCTCTGCCTGCTGCGCCTGCGCAGCTCGGAGTACCTGCTGCTGGTCGTCGTCTTCGGCGCCGTGGGCGGCGCCGGCGTCATGTGGGAGCAGGACGAGGCGGCGCTGTCAGTGCTCCTCGGCCAGCTCCTCGGTCTGGCCGTGCCGCCGGCGGCGGTGCTGGTCGCCGCGCTGCTGCTGGCGCGCCGCGACCGCCGTTCCTTCCTCGCGCGCTGGCGCACCACCGCCACCCGCGAGCGGGACCGCCTGCGCATGCGCGACGAGCTCGCCGACGCCCGCCGCATCCAGCTCTCGATGCTGCCGGAGGCCGCGCCGCGGCTGGATTGGCTCGAGGTCTCCGGCTCGTCGCTGCCGGCGAGCGAGGTGGGCGGCGACTTCTACGACTACCTGCCGCTCGCCGACGGCCGCTTCGTGGTGGTGATCGGCGACGTCGCCGGCCACGGCGTCAGCTCCGGCCTGGTGCTGGCCAGCGTCAAGGGCGGCCTCCACCTGCTGCGCGACGACCTCGGCTCGCCGGTCGAGGTGCTGCGCCGGCTCGACCGCATGGTCCGCGAGACGGTGCGCTGGCGGGTGATCGTCACCCTGCTGGCGGCGGTCTTCGACCCGCGGGGACGGCGGCTGACGGTGGTCGCCGCCGGCCACCCGCCGCTCCTCCACCTCGGTGCCGACGGCCGCGTCGCGGCGCTCGGCCTGCCGGCGGCGCCGCTCGGCACCCGCCTGTCGCCGACCTTCCGCGAGGCCTCGCTGCCGCTGGCCGCCGGCGACGTCGTGCTGCTCTACACCGACGGCGTCACCGAGCTCGCCGACCCGCGCCGCGAGCAGTTCGGCGACGAGCGCCTCGCCGCCGCCCTCGAGCACGCCCACCGCCGCGCCGGCGGACCGGCGGCCGCCACCGCCGCGGCGATCCGCGAGCAGCTCCTCTCCAGCCTCTCCCGCCACAAGAGCGACGGCCCGCAGCTCGACGACATCACCCTGGTGGTGGCGCGCGTCGGCGAGCTGGGGGACTGAGCCGCATGGATCGGCGCGGCACCGCGGCCGGCCGCGAGGCGGCCGCCCTGGCGCGGCTGGCGGCGCCGATCATCGGCGGCCAGCTCGCCCTCATGGGGCTCAACTTCATCGACACGGTGATGGCCGGCCGCCTCGGCGCCGCGCCGCTGGCGGCGGTGGCGGTGGGCTCGAGCGTGTGGTCGTCGCTCAACCTGTTCATGCTCGGCACCCTACTCGCCGTGCCGCCGCTGGTCGCCGAGCTCGACGGCGCCGGCCGCCGCCGCCGCGTGGCGCCGTTCCTCGCCCAGGCGCTGTGGGTGGCCCTCGGCCTCGGCACCGCGGCGCTGCTCATCGCCGCCAACCTGCGGCCGCTGCTCGTCGTGCTGCGGGTGCAGCCGGAGATCGTGCCGGTGACCATGGAGTACCTGCAGGCGCTGTGCTGGGGCATGCCGGCGTGGGCGGTCTACCTGGCGGTGCGCTTCACCAGCGAGGGGCTGGGCGAGACGCGGCCGATCCTCTACCTCGGCCTCGTCGGCCTGCCGCTCAACGCGCTCGCCAACTGGCTGTTGATGTACGGCGCCCTCGGCCTGCCGGCGCTGGGGGCGCGCGGCTGCGGCTACGCCACCGCCATCGTGTGGACGGCGCAGGCGGCGGGGATGGCGCTGTGGGTGACGCGGCGGCGCGAGTACCGCGGGCTGCACCTGCTGGCGCGCTTCGAGCGGCCGCGGCCGGAGCGCATCGGCCGCATCCTGCGCCTTGGGTTGCCGATCGCCGTCTCGCTGTTCGTCGAGGGCAGCATCTTCACCGCCGTGGCGCTGGTGCTCAGCACGCTGGGCACCGAGGTGGTGGCCGGCCACCAGGTGGCGCTCAACTTCTGCGCCATCACCTTCATGCTGCCGCTCGGCGTGTCGATGGCGATCACCGTGCGCGTGGGCGGCGCCGTGGGGCGGCGCGACGCGGCGGCGGTGCGCTTCGCGGCCGGCGTCGGCATCGCCATGGCGATGGCCTGCCAGGTGCTGTCGGCGGCGGTGATGCTGCTGGCGCCGCGCGCCGTCGCCGGCCTCTACAGCCGCGACCCGCAGGTGGTGGCGGTGGCCGTCGAGCTGCTCTTCTTCGCGGCGCTCTTCCAGCTCTCCGACGGCCTGCAAGTGGGCGCCGCCGGCGCCCTGCGCGGCGTCCAGGACACGCGGGTGCCGATGCTCATCGTGCTCGTCGCCTACTGGCTGGTCGGCCTGCCGCTCGGCTGGCTGCTGACCTCGGTGCGCGGCTGGGGCGCGGCCGGCATGTGGGTGGGCCTCATCGCCGGCCTGACGGCGGCGGCCCTCCTGCTGCTCCTCCGCTTCCGCGCCGTGTCGCGTCGCCTCCCCTACTCGGCCGGTCCGGCCACGTAGTAGACGGTGAGCTTCGCCCGCAGCGGCACCGCGGCGGCGTTGCGGAACACGCCGTAGACCATGCGCGAGCCGTCCGCCAGCTCCTCGATGACCGGCCGGGCGGGCCACACGGCGCCGGCCACCGGGCAGGCGTTCGGGACGTAGCACGGCCCGCCGGCGCCGCCGCCGGCCTCCACGGCGTAGGTGTAGCCGCGGTAACGCACGCCGGGCGGCAGGATCACGCCGAGCACCTGGCACGAGGCGCTCTCGGCGGTGAACGGCGCCAGGCCGCCGCCGTCGAGCGGCATGCCCGGGCCGAGGCCCTGGCCGCGTCCGGAGAGCCGCTGCGCCGCCTCCAGCGCCGCCGACGCCATGCCGGGGCCGCAGTCGGCGCCGCCCGGGCTCCCCGGCGCCACCGAGCGCTCGACGGTGACGGCGGTCTCCTCGCTCTTGCAGTCGGGGCAGTCGCCGGCGGCGCCGGAGCGGGCGGTGAAGCGCGGTGCCTCGACCGGCGCCGCCTCGACGGGCGCCGCCTCCACCGGCGCCGGCGGCGGCGGCACCACCTCGGCCGCCGGCGCCTCCACCGGCGGGGCGGCGGGCTCCGGCTCGGCGGCCGGAGGCTCGGTCACCGGCGGCGCAGTGACCGGCGGTTCGGTGACCGGCGGCTCGGGCATCTGCGGCTCCGGCACCCGCGGCTCCGGCATCGCCGGCTCTGGAACCTGGGGCTCCGGCGTCACCGGCTCCGGCACCGGCTCCGGCATCACCGGCTCGGGCTCGGGCTCCTGCGACTCCGGCTCCGGCTCCGGCTCCGGCTCGGGCATCTGCGGTTCGGGCGTCACAGGCTCCGGCTCGGCCGGCGCGGTGGCCGGCGGCACCGTCGCCGGCGCCTCGACGGCCTCCGGCTCCTCGGCCATCCCTCCTTCGTCGATCTGTTCGTCCGCGGGCGCGTCCTCCGCTTCCTTCGCGGCGGGCTCCTCCTCGAGGTCCTCCGGCGGCGGCTGGATCGGCGGCGGCGGCGGCCGCACCGGCTCCACCGCCTCCTCGGCCTCCGCCCCCAACGTCGGCGGCGGCTCGTCGACGGGGTCGTCGGTGGGCGGCGGCTGCTGGTCGGGCATCATCGGCGGCGGCGGGACCCGCGCGGGCGGCGCCGGCTCGGGCTCGGGCTCCACCGCCGGCTCCTCCGCCACGGGCGCCTCCTCCACGGGCTCCGCGGCCCCCTCCTCGACCATCCCCCCTTCGTCGATCTGTCCTTCGGCCGGCATCTCCTCCACCGGCTCCTCCTCGGGCTCCACGGT
>CAZLBJ010000464.1:0-3144 GCA_964557755.1 uncultured Thermoanaerobaculia bacterium | reverse complement strand
CGCGGGCCGCTGCGCCACCAGGAGCGCCTCGGCGCGGAAGCGCTGGGTCTCGGCCAGGCGGCGCCGGTCGCCCACCTCGCGCAGCGCCTCGGCCGCTCGGTCCAGGTGGCCGAGGGCGGCGTCGAGCTCCCCCAGGCTCAGGTGGGCGCGGCCCATGAGCTGCAGGGTGACGCCTTCGCCGCGCCGGTTGCCGGAGGTGCCGCGCAGCTCGAGTGCGCTGCGGTGGTGGGCCAGCGCCGCCCTGGGATGCCCGTTGAGGCGCAGCAGGCTGCCCAGGTTGTTGAGCGTCACCGCCTCGCCGCGGGGATCGTGCGCCTGCCGCCGCAGCGGCAGGGCGCGCTCGTAGTAGGCGCGCGCTCGGTCGAGGTCGCCGAGCATCCCGTAGACGTGGCCCAGGTTGTTGAGCGCCCGCGCCTCGCCCCGCACCTCGCCGAGCCCGCGGTAGATCTCGAGCGTCCGCTCGTAGCCCAGCAGGGCCTCCTGGAACTCGCCGGTCGCCGTGTGCAGGGCGGCGAGGTTGTTGAGCACGTCCGCTTCGCCCTGCCGCTGCTCGTTGGCGCGGCGCAGGTCGAGGGCGCGGCGGTAATGGACCAGCGCCGGCTCGGGCTCGCCCAGCAGATAGTGGACGCCACCGAGGTTGGTGGAGAGGGTCGCCACCAGGTCCGGATCGCCCAGCGCTTCGACGCGGGGCAGGGCCTCTTCGTAGCAGGCGCGCGCCTGGTCGAGCTCGCCGCGGTAGTGGAGGACCAGGCAGAGGTTGTTGCGGGTGGCGGCGTCGAGCGCCGGCCGCGCCGCCCCGAGGTCCACCGCCAGCGCCTCCTCGAAGACCGCCTGCGCCGCCTCCAGGTCGCCGCCCCCCCAGAGCACGAGGCCCAGCTCGTTGAGCGCGTGCACCGCCAGCGCCGGCTCGCCGAGGGCGCGCCACGCCTCCACCGCCCGGCGCAGCGAGTCCTCCGCCGCCGCCTGCGGCTCGGACAGCCGCCGCGCCAGGGAGCCGGCGCAGTGGTCGGCACGCGCCACCTGCCGCCGATCGCCGAGGGTGCGCCACAGCTCGCCGGCGCGCCGGCAGCTCACCAGGGCCTGGCGCGCGTCCTCCGGCGTGTCGCGCTGGAAGTGGACGCCGGCGTCGCTGAGCGCCCGCTCCGCTTCGACGCGGCCGCCCTCCGCCTCGCCCGTCGCCAGCGGCTCGGCGCGCAGGCGGTAGCGGCCGGCGATGCGCTCCGCCTCCTCGCTGCGCACCACGACCTCCCACACCGCGTCCGTCGCCGGCTCGAGGAGCAGCGACTCGACGCCGTCGCGGTGCAGCGGACCATTGCTCTCCAGCGCCTCGCTGCCGGCCGGCGCCGCCGCCAGGACGACGTCGATGCCGATCTGCTCGACGGCCAGCAGCCACGGCCGGCCGCCGGCGAGCTCGAGCCGGTAGCGGTGCTCCACGCCGCCGTGCAGGGCGCGCTCCAGCGGTTCGCCGGCGAGCAGCGGCGTGGGCTCGGCCGCCAGCGCGGCGCCGAAGGCGGCGGACGGAAGGAGGGCGGCGAGGACGGCGGCGGCCAGCGCCGCGGCCAGGAGCCGGCCGCGGACGGCGCAGCGGGGGACCGCACACCGGGACCCGCGGCCTGGCGAGGTCGCTGGCGAGGTCACGCTGTCCTCCCGAAGATCTGCACGAGAACGGCCATCAGGGCGTGCGCGCAGTCTACACCAGCGGTTCCGCGGCCTCCGCGGCGGCGGTCAGTCGACGTCCTCGGCGCGGATCGGGAACAGCTCCGCCTGGCGGCGGTCCTCGGCGGAGACCGGGACGCGGTAGTCGCCGGTCCAGCAGGCGGTGCAGTAGCTCTCCGGGTCGCCCTTGACGCTCGCCAGCATGCCGTCGAGGGAGAGGTAGGCGAGGCTGTCGGCGCCGACCTGGCGGCGGATCTCCTCGACCTCGGCGTCGGCGGCGATCAGCTCCTCGCGGGTCGGCATGTCGATGCCGTAGTGGCAGGGCCAGCGGGTCGGCGGGCAGGAGATGCGCAGGTGCACCTCGGCGGCGCCGGCGTCGCGCACCATGCGCACGATCTTCGGCGAGGTGGTGCCGCGCACGATCGAGTCGTCCACCAGCACCACGCGGCGGCCCTCGATCAGCCCGCGCACCGGGTTGAGCTTGATCTTCACCCCGAAGTGGCGGATCGACTGCTTCGGCTCGATGAAGGTGCGGCCGACGTAGTGGTTGCGGATCAGCCCGAACTCGCGCGGCCGGCCCGACTCGCGGCTGTAGCCGTGGGCGGCGAAGAGGCCGCTGTCGGGCACCGGCACCACGACGTCGGCCACCGCCGGCGCCTCGCGCGCCAGCCGCGCGCCCATCGCCAGCCGCGCCTCGGACACCGCTTCGCCGAACAGCTGGCTGTCGGGGCGCGCGAAGTAGACGTGCTCGAAGACGCAGCGGCTCGGCTGCGGCCGGCGCGGCAGGCGGTAGCTCTCCACCTCTCCGCCGCGGCACACCACCACCTCGCCGAGCTCGAGCTCGCGCACCGGCTCGGCACCCAGCAGGTCGAAGGCCACGCTCTCCGACGCGAAGCAGGGGCTGCCGTCGAGGCGGCCGAGAATGAGCGGCCGGAAGCCGTGCGGGTCGCGGGCGGCGACCAGGCTGCCGGCGGTGTTGAGCAGCAGCGAGTACGCGCCGCGCACCTGCGACAGCGCCACCATCAGCGACTCGACGACGTCCGGCCGCGGCTCGCGCGCCATCAGGTGGAGGATCACCTCCGTGTCGCTGGTGGTCTGGAAGATCGAGCCGTCCTCCTCGAGGCGCCGGCGCAGCTCGGCGGCGTTGGTGAGGTTGCCGTTGTGGACGATCCCCAGCGGCCCGAGCGAGGTCTTGACGACGATCGGCTGCGCGTTGGCGATGACGCTGGTGCCGGCGGTCGAGTAGCGGGTGTGGCCGATGGCGCGACCGCCGCGCAGGCGCGCCAGCGTGCGGCGGTCGAAGATCTCGGCGACGTGGCCCATGCCGCGCTCGACGCGCATCTGGCGGCCGTCCCAGGCCACGATGCCGGCGCTCTCCTGGCCGCGGTGCTGCTGCGCGTAGAGGCCGAGATAGGTCAGGTTGGACGCGTCTTCGTGCGCGTCGATGCCGAAGATTCCGCACATGGCGTGGTGGGAACGCGGCGTCGC
>CAZLBJ010000463.1:0-3800 GCA_964557755.1 uncultured Thermoanaerobaculia bacterium | reverse complement strand
TCGGAGCCGATCGAGCCCGCGGCCTCGGCGGCGGCGGCGAGCAGGGCGTCGCGCTCGGCGGCGTCGAGCGCCGCCACCGCCGGCCGCTCGACCGCCGCCACCAGCAGCGCGGCGAGGTCGCCGTCCGAGCCGAGCACGCGGCCGCCGGTGGCCAGCGCCCGCCGCTCTTCCGCGGCGCTCAGGCGGCCACCGGTGCCACCAACCAGCGCCGTCTCGAGGTAGAGCCGCTGCACCGCGTCGCCGCTCATCGCCTCCACCTCGGCGAGGAGCGCGCCGGCGCCGAAGCGGTCGAGAATGCGGCCCACCCGCGCCTCGGCGCCGTAGCCGGTCTCGCGCAGCGCCAGCAGCAGACGGCCGGCGAGCCAGGACCGTGCCTCGGCGTCGAACGGCGCCGCGGCGCCGTCCACCGACCCGGTGGCGCGCGGGGCGCCGCCGGGGCCTGCGACGACCACCAGCCGCCGCTCGCGGCCCTGCCGCGACTCGACGCCCTCGAGGCGCGCTCCCGCGGCCAGGGCGCGTACCACCACGTCGTCGGGCGCCGTGCCCTCGGCGAGCTCGACGTCGCCGGAGATCTCCAGGCGGCCGCGGCAGTCGACGCCGCGCCAGCGCACCTCGGCGCCGCCCGGGTGGCGGTGCGCCGACACCGACACGGGCCCCGCGCAGGCGAGGAGGTCCCCGGTGGTGCTGCGCCAGGTGCAGCCGGCGGCGAGGAGGACGACGGCGACGAGGGGAACGAAGGCTGAGTGCTGGGTGCGGAACGGCGGCATGGCGGCTCCTCCGGGTCGTGGGTCCGACCGCTGCTACGGAGGGGGCGCCGAAGCGTTAACCGGTCAACCGCCGCCGACCCAGCGGCACAGCGGCGCCACCACCAGCAGGCCGAGGGGGTTGCCGATGGCGTAGCCGATCAGCGCCATCAGGATCGCCACCGGCACCAGGCTCTCGCGGGGGTAGGCGGCGACCACCGGCGCCGACGCCGCGCCGCCGACGTTGGCCGCCGAGGCGATGGCCGCGGAGTGGACGTCGACCTTCAGCAGGTACGCGGCGCCGAGCACGAAGAGGCCGTGGACGACGATCCAGATCGCGGCGCCGAGCAGGAAGGCCGGCGCCTGCGCCAGCCCGGACAGCGAGGCCGTGGCCCCCATGCGGGCGACGAAGACGTAGAGGATGGCCATCGCCAGGTCGTGCGAGCCGGGGATGCGGCGCACCGGCGTGAGCGACAGCGCGATGCCGCCGGCGGTGATGAGCAGGATCAGCCAGGTCGAGGTCGAGGTGACCACCGTCTCCGGCAGCAGCGGCGCCAGCGCCTGCGCCCCCCAGGTGACGGCGAGCGCGAGGAACCCGAGGTAGAGGTAGTGGACCATCTTCACCGGCTCCGCCTCGACCGCCTCGGCCTCGGCCGCCGCCTCCATGCGCTCGAGCCGCGCCTCGGAGACGCCGGTCCAGGCGTTGAAGCGGTCCGCGAAGTTGGCGGAGACCAGCAGCAGCGGCAGCCAGAAGATGTAGATCGCCGTGTCGGCGAGCACCGCGAGGCCGAACATGTCGGGCGAGATCGCCACCCCCTCGCCGACGGCGGCGAGGTTGCCGGTGCCGCCGATCCAGCTCCCGGAGAGCGCTGCGAAGCCCTTCCAGGCGTCCGGCGCCAGCCAGCGGTGCACCACCCAGTAGCCGATCGGCGCTCCGAGCACGATGCCCGCGGTGCCGATCAGCATCACCCCGACGCCACGCCCCATGATGCGCACCGCGGCGCCGACGTCGACGTCGAGCAGCAGCAGCACGATGACCACCGGCAGGCCGTACTCGCGCAGCAGGTCGTAGGACGGCGACTCGGCCGGCAGGAAGCCGACGTTGCGCAGCAGCACGGGGATGGCGTAGATCCAGATCAGCGGCACCAGGTACTGGAACAGCTTCCACTTGGTGACGCGCTCGAGCCAGAAGAAGAACGCCGAGACGCCCACCAGCACCGTCATCACGCCGATCGGGGACTGGATCATGGTCGCCGGAGGATACCAGACGGCGCCGGGCGCCCTGCCGCGCGCGGGGAGGCCGGCTACAGAGCGCGCGCCGAGGTCGAGCGGCTGCAGGTCGCCGAGCGCGTGCTGGCGGCGGCGCGCGGCAGGGTCGCCTCGAGGTCGACCTGCGGCACCACGGCGAGATCGAAGACGAGGGGGACCTCGGGGCACAGCCACGCCGAGTGCGGCGCCGCCCAGCCCTCGCCGGCGCCGCCCTCCGTCCCGCCCAGCGGCAGGATGGCGTCGAGCAGCGAGCGCTCGCCCAGCTCCACCGCCATCGGCCACACCTCGACGCGCGGGTGCTCGGTCTCCACCCGCCGCAGGCGGCCGTTGCTCACCATGTAGCCGCGCGGCCGCTCGCGGAAGAAGCGCACCGTCTCCTGCCACGAGCCCAGCGCGCCGCCGCCGGGCGGCGCGCAGCGACGGGCGGTGACCTCCAGCACGCCGCCCTGGCGCACCCGCCAGTGCCACTCCTCGGCGTCCGGCTCGCGCGACGGCCGCGGGTAGTCGAAGCGCGCCACCGACGCCGGCCCCTCGGCCACCAGGCGCACCGCCGGCCCCACCCACCACGGCATCAGCATGTCGAGGAAGAGCACGCTCGGCACGCGGTCGGCGTCGAGGGCGTAGAGGCGCAGGTTGAGCTGCGGGTAGGTGAAGCGCACCACCGGCAGGTGCGGCATGTGGAGGCCGGTCTGGCGGAAGAGGATCGCCGAGGCGAAGGCGCGCGGCTCGCCGTCCTGGCCCTCCATGGTCTGGTAGCGCAGCGGCTCCGGCGGCTCCGGCAGGGCCGCGGCGGGCAGCGCCCAGTTGAGGTAGAGGGCGTCCTGGACGAGGCTGCGCAGTCGCATGGCGGGGGCTCGGGGGGCAGCAGACGGGCCGCCGGTGAGAAAATAGCGCCTCGCACGTGCCGCCGCAAGGCGCGGCGGCCGCGTCCGCGCTCCAGACACCCGATTCCACACCCCCGACCGGAGGACGTCCACCATGCCCCACCGCACGCCCGCGCAACGCCCGACCGCGCACCGCCTGCTCCGCCTCGCCGTCGCCTGCGGCCTGGCCTGTGCCCTGCCGGCCGCCGCCCAGGAGGGCGCCGCCGCCGAGGCCGCGCTGCCCGCCGGCACCGAGGCCGCCGCCGCCGCCGCCATCAGCGCCGAGACGCTGGAGGCGCCGATCCGCTTCCTCGCCGACGACCTGCTCGAGGGCCGCGGCCCGGCGGGCCGCGGCGACCGCCTGACCCAGCTCTACCTCGCCTCGACGATGCAGCTCCTCGGCCTCCGGCCGGGCGGCCCGGACGGCTCCTGGTACCAGCCGTTCGAGGTCGTCGGCATCACCGCCGAGGTGCCGAAGACCTGGCGCTTCGAGAAGGACGGCCAGGCGGTGGAGCTCGCCCACTGGGAGGAGTTCATCGCCGCCAGTGGCGTGCAGAAGCCGCGCGCCGCCGTCGACGGCGCCGAGCTGGTGTTCGTCGGCTACGGCATCGAGGCGCCGGAGTACCAGTGGGACGACTTCAAAGGCGCCGACCTGACCGGCAAGGTCCTGGTGATGCTCAACAACGACCCGGAGTGGGATCCGCAGCTCTTCGCGGGCGAGCAGCGACTGTACTACGGCCGCTGGACGTACAAGTACGAGAGCGCCGCGCGCCAGGGCGCGGCCGCGGCGATCATCCTCCACACCGACGCCTCGGCGGGGTACGGCTGGCAGGTGGTGCAGACGTCGTGGACCGGCGCGCAGTACGAGCTGCCCGCCGGCCCCGAGCCGCGGCTCCAGGTCGCCGGGTGGACGACCTCGGCCGCC
>CAZLBJ010000462.1:0-3243 GCA_964557755.1 uncultured Thermoanaerobaculia bacterium | reverse complement strand
GGCGGCGGACGCGGGGCTGGCGGCGGTGCTCGTGGCGGGCGCCGCGCCGGAGCTTCCCGCCGGCCTGCCGGGGATCGACGTCGAGGCAGCGTGGCGCCGGCCGCTCCCGGCCGCCGTCCCGGTCCCGGCCGCGCCGGCGGGCGACGAGGCGCTCGCCTACGTCCTCTACACCTCCGGCTCCACCGGACACCCGAAGGGGGTGATGGTCTCCCACGGCGCCGCCGTCCGCCGCGTCGCCGACGCTACCGCCCGCTTCGCCATGGCGCCGGGCAGGACGTTCCTGCAGGTGATCGCGCCGACCTTCGACCCCTCGGTGGTCGAGGTCTTCGCGACGCTGTCGACCGGCGCCCGGCTGGTCTTCGCCTCGCCGCCGGCGCTGCGCGACGGCGCCCTGCTGGCGCGCGAGCTGGCCGCCGCGCGGGCGCACGCCGTCACCACGGTGCCGTCGCTGCTCGCCGAGACGCCGGAGGCCGACCTCGGGCACCTGGCGGTGGTCGGCACCGGCGGCGAGCCGTGCCCGCCGGCGGTGGCGCGGCGCTGGGCCGCCGGGCGCCGCCTGCTCAACCTCTACGGCCCCACCGAAGCGACGGTGTACGCCACCGTCGGCGAGGGGCCGGGGGAGGGCGACGAGGGGCCGCCGCTAGGCCGGCCGGCGGCCGGCACCCGCGTCTACGTCTGCGCGCCGCGGCCGGGCGGCGCCGCCGAGCCGTTGCCCGCCGGCGTCGCCGGCGAGCTGGTCCTCGCCGGCGCCGGCCTCGCCCGTGGCTACCTCGGCCGCCCGGCGGCCACCGCGGAGACCTTCGTCCCCGACCCGTGGGGGCCGCCGGGCGCCCGCCTCTACCGCACCGGCGACCGCGCCTTGCGCCGGCCCGACGGCCGGCTGCATCTCCTCGGTCGGCTCGACCGCCAGGTCAAGGTGCGCGGCCACCGCGTCGAGCCCGGCGAGGTGGAGACGGCGCTGCTCGCCCACCCGTGGGTGCGCGAGGCGGCGGTGGTGCCGCAGGCGGCGCCGGACGGCGGCGTCGACCGCCTGGTGGCCTACGTGGTGGCCGCGGCCCCGGCGGACGAGCTGCGCGAGCACCTCGCGCGGCGGCTGCCGGTCTACATGGTGCCCTCGCTTTACGTGCCGCTGCCGGAGCTGCCGCGCACCGCCTCCGGCAAAGTCGACCGTGCAGCCCTGCCGGCGCCGCGAGCCGCCGCCGCGCCGTCCGAGCCCCGGCGACCGCCACGCGCCGGCGTCGAAGAGCAGCTCGCGGCGCTGTGGGCCGACGTGCTGGAGGTCGACCGGGTCGGCCCAGACGACGACTTTTTCGCCCTCGGCGGCCACTCGCTGGCGGCGATGCGGCTGGCGTCGCGGCTGCGGGCCGACCTCGGCGTCGAGCTGCCGCTCGCCGAGCTGTTCGAGGAGCCGACGCTGGCGGCCTCGGCGCACAGGTTGGAGGCGGCGCTGGCGGCGGCCGCGGGCGCCGGTGCCGCGGTCCCGCCGCCGCTGGTGCCGGCGGCCTCCCCGGCGGCGGGGGGCGGCCTGGTGCCGGCCTCCTTCGCCCAGGAGCGGCTGTGGTTCCTCGCCCGCCTCGACCCCGCCGGCAGCGCTTACAACGTGCCCGCCGCCGCCTGGCTACGCGGCGGCCTCGACGAGGCGGCGTTGGAGGCCGCGTTGGCCGAAGTGGTGGAGCGACACGAGGTCCTGCGCACCGTCTTCGCCGAGCGGCAGGGGCGGCCGCTGCAGCGCGTGCTGCCGGGGTCCGCGGCGGCGGGCTTCCTGCCGCGCGCCGACCTCGCCGCCCTTCCCGCCGGCCGCCGGCGCGGCGAGGCGCGGCGCCTGGCCGGGCGGCTGGCCCGCCTGCCGTTCGACCTCGCCCGCGGGCCGCTGGTGCGGCCGGCCCTGCTGCGGCTCGGCGGTGGCGGCGGCGGCGACGGCGAGTGGCTGCTCTCCCTGACGCTCCACCACGCGGTGTGCGACGAGGCCTCGGTGGCGATCTTCCTGCGCGAGCTGGGCGCCCTCTACCGTGCCGCGGCCGCCGGGCTGCCGTCGCCGCTGCCGGCGCTGCCGGTGCAGCACGCGGACTACGCCGCCTGGCAGCGCGCGTGGCTCGACGAGGCGGCGCTGGCGCCGCGGCTCGACGCCTGGCGCCGGTACCTCGACGGTGCGCCGCCGCGGCTCGAGCTGCCGGTGGACCCGCCGGCGGAGGGCGGTGCGCGCGGCGACGGCGCCGGCGGCCGCGTGCCCTTGGTGCCCTCGGCCGAGGCCGCGGCGGGGGTACGGCGGCTCGCCCGCGCGCTGCGGGCGACGCCGTTCCAGGTGGTGGCGGCGGTGCTGTTCGCGCAGCTCGCCCGCTACGGCAACGACGACGGGGTGGTCGGCACGCCGGTGTCGAACCGCGGCCCGGCCGCCACCGAGGACCTGATCGGCTTCTTCGTCAACACCCTGCCGCTGCGCGTGCGCGCCGCCGGCGACCCGTCGTTCGAGGAGCTGGTCGGCCGGGTGCGCGCCGCCTCCGTCGCCGCCCTGGCGATGGCGGAGGTGCCGTTCGAGCGCGTGGTGGCCGCCGTCGCCGCGCGCGGCGCGGCGGCGCAGCCGCTGGTGCAGGTGATGCTCGCCTTCCACGACCTCGCGCCGCCGCCGCTCGACCTGCCGGGCGTCGCTGCCGAGCCGCTGGCGCTCGACAACGGCGGCGCCAAGCTCGACCTCGTGTTCCAGGTGGGGGAGACGACTGGGGCGCTCGGCGGCGTCCTCGAGTACCGCGCCTCGCGCTTCACCCGTGCCGCGGCGGAGCGCGTCGCCGGCCACTTCACGGCGCTCCTGGCGGCGGCGGTGACGGCGCCCGGGACGCCGCTGTCGGCGCTGCCGCTGCTCTCCGCCGCCGAGCGCAGCCAGCTCCTCGCCTGGCGCGGCGGCGGCGCGGCGCGGCCGCCGGCCGCGAGCCTGGTCGACCTCTTCGCGCGCCAGGCCGCGGCTCGGCCGCGGGCGGTGGCGGTGAAGGCGGGGGAGGCGCGCTGGACCTACGGCGAGCTGGCGCTGCGCGCGGCGCGCTGGGCGCGGCACCTCGCGGCGCGCGGCGTGCGGCGCGGCGAGCTGGTGGGGCTGCGCCTGGAGCCGGGCGCCGAGCTGGTGGCCGCCGTCCTCGGCGTCCTCGGCGCCGGCGCCGCCTACGTGCCGCTCGACCCCGAGTGGCCGGAGGCGCGCGCGGCTGCCGTCCTCGCCGACGCCGGCTGCCGGCTGCTGGTCTCCGACGCGGCGCC
>CAZLBJ010000461.1:0-4032 GCA_964557755.1 uncultured Thermoanaerobaculia bacterium | reverse complement strand
GGGCGTGTGCCGGCAGGGCGTAGGCGCGGCCGGTCGAGTCGAGGAAGACGGCGAGCTGGTTGCTGCGCCCGCGCGCGGCGTGCAGGAAGGCGTCGCCGGAGCGGTAGGAGAGGCCGTCCGCGTCGACGTCGTGCCCCTTGGCGGCACGCACCCAGCCGCGCTGCGAGATGACCACCGTCACCGGCTCGCTGGGCAGCAGCTCGCGCTCGTCGAGCGCCGCCGCGGCCGCCACCGCGCCCTCGATCGGCGAGCGGCGGTCGTCGCCGTAGGTCTCGGCGTCGGCGAGCATCTCCTCGCGCACCCGGCGGTGCAGGCGCTGCTTCGAGCCGAGGACGCCGGAGAGCTCGTCGCGCTCCTGCATCAGCTCGTCCTGCTCGCCCCGGATCTTCATCTCCTCGAGGCGCGCCAGGTGGCGGAGCTTGGTCTCGAGGATCGCCTCCGCCTGCGCGTCGGAGAGCTCGAAGCGCGCCATCAGGACCAGCTTGGGCTCCTCCTCGGTGCGGATGATGCGGATCACCTCGTCGAGGTTGAGGTAGGCGACCAGCAGCCCCTCGAGGACGTGGAGGCGGTCGTGCACCTTGCCCAGGCGGTGGCCGAGCCGCCGCCGCACGCTGGCGACGCGGAAGGTCAGCCACTCGTCGAGCAGCGCCTTCAAGTCGAACTGCCGCGGCCGGCCGTCGAGGCCGATGGCGGTGAGGTTCACGCGGTAGGTGCGCTCGAGGTCGGTGGTGGCGAAGAGATGGCTCATCAGGCGCTCGACGTCCACCCGGTTCGAGCGCGGCTCGATCACCAGCCGCACCGGGCTCTCGTGGTCCGACTCGTCGCGCAGGTCGTCGACCATCGGTAGCTTCTTGGCCGCCATCTGGGCGGCGATCTGCTCGAGCACCCGCGAGCCCGACACCTGGTAGGGCAGGGCGGTGATCACCACGTTGCCCTCCTGCTCCTCCCAGCGCGCCCGCATGCGCACGCTGCCCGAGCCGCTGCGGTAGAGGTCGAGCAGCTCCCCGCGCGAGGAGATGACGCGCGCCCCGGTGGGGTAGTCGGGACCCTGGATCAACCCCTCGCCGCACAGCGCCTCGATCGAGGTGTCGGGCGACTCCAGCAGCAGCACCGCCGCCGCCGTCACCTCGCGGGCGTTGTGCGGCGGGATGTCGGTCGACAGGCCGACGGCGATGCCCGACGCGCCGTTGAGCAGCACGTGCGGCAGGCGCGCCGGCAACAGGCGCGGCTCGCGCAGCGTGCCGTCGAAGTTCGGGCCCCACAGCGGCTTCATCCCCGCCGCCTCGTCGGCAGCGTCGAGCTCCAGCGAGCCGCGGTCGACCTCGGAGAGCAGCGCCTGCGAGAAGCGGGTCAGCCGCGCCTCGGTGTAGCGCATGGCGGCGAACGACTTGGGGTCGTCCGGCGCCCCCCAGTTGCCCTGGCCGTCGACCAGCGGATAGCGGAAGGAGAACGGCTGCGCCATGTGCACCATCGCCTCGTAGGCGGCGGCGTCGCCGTGCGGGTGGTACTTGCCGATGACGTCGCCCACGGTGCGCGCCGACTTCTTGTGCTTGGCGCCCGCCGACAGCCCGAGCTCGCTCATCGCGTAGACGATGCGCCGCTGCACCGGCTTGAGGCCGTCGGCCACCGCCGGCAGGGCGCGGTCGAGGATGACGTACATCGAGTAGTCGAGGTACGCCTTCTCGGTGAAGGCGGCGATCGGCTGCGACTCGACGTCGCCGTTGCCGGTCGCCGAGCGCCCCGCTCCGCCGGCCCCCGCGCCGGCCAGCGGCAGCGCCCCCTGGCCGTCAGCGTCGCCTCCCGTCGTGCCTTTCGCCCTGCGCGCCACCGTCACACCTCCGCCCGGTCGCCTTCGTGCTCGAGCCAGTCGCGGCGGTCGGCGGCGCGCTTCTTGGCGAGCAGCATGTCGAGCATCTCCTCGGCCCCGGCGCCGTGCTTCGAGGCGCCGTCCAGGGTCAGCCGCACCAGGCGGCGGGTGTCGGCGGCCATCGTCGTCTCGCGGAGCTGCAGCGGGTTCATCTCGCCGAGGCCCTTGAAGCGCTGCACGTTGGGCCGCGCGTTGGGCTTGGTCTGGGCGAGGTGCCCAAGCAGGCGGTCCTTCTCGACGTCGTCGAGCGCGTAGTGCACCTCCTTGCCGACGTCGATGCGGAACAGCGGCGGCATGGCGACGTAGATGCGCCCCTCGCGCACAAGGGCCGGGAAGTGGCGGACGAAGAGGGCGCAGAGCAGGGTCGCGATGTGGGCGCCGTCGGAGTCGGCGTCGGCCAGGATGCACACCTTGCCGTAGCGCAGCCCGGAGGTGTCGTCGGAGCCGGGGTCGACGCCGAGGGCGACGGCGATGTCGTGCACCTCCTGCGAGCCGAGCACCTGCGACGAGTCGACCTCCCAGGTGTTGAGGATCTTGCCGCGCAGCGGCATGATCGCCTGGTGCTCGCGGTCGCGCGCCTGCTTCGCCGAGCCGCCCGCCGAGTCGCCCTCGACCAGGAACAGCTCGCTCGCTTCGCGGTCCTGGTTCGAGCAGTCGGCGAGCTTGCCGGGCAGCGCCGGGCCGGCCGTCACCTTCTTGCGCTTGATCATCTTCGCCGAGCGCGCCCGCGCCTGCGCGCTGGCGATCGCCAGGCCGGCGATCGCCTCGCCGTCGCGCGTGTGCTGGTTGAGCCACAGGCTGAAGGCGTCCTTCACCGCGCCGGCGACGAACAGCGCCACGTCGCGATTGCCCAGCCGCTCCTTGGTCTGGCCGGAGAACTGCGGCTCGCGCACGCGCACCGAGAGGATGTAGGTGCAGCGGCTCCACACGTCGTCCGGGGAGAGCTTGAGGCCGCGCGGCAGCAGGCCGTGGAACTCGCAGAACTCGCGGATGGCGTCGGTGATGCCGCTGCGGAAGCCGTTGACGTGGGTGCCGGCCTGCGGCGTCGGGATCAGGTTGACGTAGCTCTCCGCCACCGGCTCGCCCGGCTCCTCCTCGGCCAGCCAGGCGATCGCCCACGCAGCCTCGCGGTCGGGCTCCGCCAGCTCGCCGGTGAACGGCTCGCGGGGCAGCAGCTCGGCGCCTTCGAGCTCGTCGAGCAGGTAGGCTGCCAGCCCCTCCTCGTACAGCCACTCCTCGTCGTTGCCGGGGTCGGCCTCGTCGCGGAAGCGCACGGTGAGGCCGGGGCACAGCACCGCCTTGGCGGTCAGCGCGTGCTTGAGACGCGGCACGCTGACCTTGGTCGAATCGAAGTAGCGCTCGTCGGGCAGGAAGTGGATCGAGGTGCCGGTGTTGCGCTGGCCGACGCTGCCCACCACCTCCAGGCGCGAGGCCGGCTCGCCGCCGGCGAAGGTCATGCGGTGCTCCTTGCCGTCGCGCTTGACGCGCACCTCGAGGTGCTTGGAGAGGGCGTTGACCACCGACACGCCGACGCCGTGCAGGCCGCCCGAGAAGCGGTAGTCCTTCTGCGAGAACTTGGCGCCGGCGTGGAGGCGGGTGAGGATCACCTCCACCGCCGGCACGCCCTCCTCCTTGTGGCGGTCGACCGGCATGCCGCGGCCGTCGTCGGCGACCGTCACCGAGCCGTCGGCGTGCAGGGTGACGTCGACCTGGTGCGCGTGCCCGGCGATCGCCTCGTCCACCGAGTTGTCCACCACCTCCAGCACCAGGTGGTTGGGGCGCTCGGTTTGGGTGTACATGCCGGGGCGCTTGCGCACCGGCTCCAGGCCCTTGAGGACTTCGATCGAGGAGGCGTCGTAGGTCATGCGGGAGGCGCCGCGAACGGCGGGCGAGGGGATGATAGCCGACGCCGCGCGGGCGGTAAAGCGGCGGAAGGCTGGGGTGGTGTGCTATCCCCGCGATAGCCCGGCCCGCCCCGGCCCGGCGAGCGCGGCCGGCGGGGGAGGGATGACGGAGGTGAGTAGGGGGAAGCTACCGGAGCGGTCGCGCTTGGGGGTGAAGGTTGAACACGGCCTTACACGCCCCGCACATGTGCGTCGGGTCCATCGGGTCGTCGTCGATGCTACCGAGAACGCGAAGCGATCCATCCGCAAAGCAGTTCGGGC
>CAZLBJ010000460.1:0-2910 GCA_964557755.1 uncultured Thermoanaerobaculia bacterium | reverse complement strand
TGCGGCAGTGGCGCATGGCGAGGGCGTGGCTCTACGACGCCCTCGCCCGGAAGTGAGGGGAGGCGATGGACGCGGCGCGGTGGCGGGAGCTGGACGACCTCCTGGCGGCGGCCTTTGAGCTGCCCGCCGACCGCCGCGCCGGCTTCGTCGCCGAGCGCTGCCGCGGCGACGAGGAGCTACGCCGCGAGGCCGAGCGCCTGCTCGCCGCCGACGCCGCGGCCGGCGGCTTCCTCGAGACCCCGCCCTTCGCCGAGCTCGAGGCGGCGCTCGGCGAGGCGGACGGCGAGCGCGGCGGCGAGCTGGCGCCGGGTACGGCGGTCGGGCGCTACGTCGCCGACGAGAAGGTCGGCGAGGGCGGCATGGGGGCGGTCTACGCCGCCTACGACCCGGAGCTCGACCGCACCGTCGCCTTGAAGCTGGTGCACTTCGACGCCGCCGCCGGCCGCACGCGCGAGCGCCTGCTGCGCGAGGCGCAGGCGCTGGCCCGCGTCTCCCACCCGAACGTCGTCACCGTCTATGACGTCGGCCGCCACGGCGAAGCGGTGTTCCTGGCCATGGAGTACGTGCCCGGCGGCACCCTCGAAGGCTGGCTGCGGGAGCGGCGGCGCGGCTGGCGCGAGGTGGTCGCCGCCTTCGTCGAGGCGGGGCGCGGCCTCGCCGCCGCCCACGCCGCCGGCATCGTGCACCGCGACTTCAAGCCGTCCAACGTGCTGCGCGACGAGGGCGGCCGTCTGAGGGTGGCCGACTTCGGCCTCGCCCGCGCCGCCCACGCCGAGGAGGCCGAGGAGGCGCCGCCGCCGTCGCCCGGCCGCCGGCCGCAGCGGCCCGACCGCCTCGGCTCACCGCTGACCGGCACCGGCCTGCAGATGGGCACGCCGTCGTACATGGCGCCGGAGCAACACACGGGCAGCCCCGTCGGCCCGGCGCGCGACCAGTTCGCCTTCTGCGTCGCCCTCTACCACGCGCTCGCCGGCGAGCACCCGGTCGCCGCCGGCGCCGCCGAGACGCGCGACCGCGTGCTGGCCGGCGCGGTGGCGCCGCCGCCGCGGGGCTCGCGGGTTCCGGGCTGGCTGCGCGCCGTGCTGCTGCGCGGCCTGGAGGTCGATTCGGCACGCCGCTGGAGCTCGACGGAGGAGCTGGTGCGCCGGCTGGAGCGCGGCGCGGCAGGCGGCCGGCGCCGGGTGGCGCTGGCCGCCGCGGCGCTGGCGGCGGCGGTGCTCGCCCTGTGGCTGGCGTCGATCTACGGCCCACGGCCGCCGGTGCCGTCCGCCGGCGCGCCGGCGGCCTCGCTCGCCGTCCTGCCCTTCGACGCCGCCGAACCCGCGGACGCCTTCCTCGGCGAGGGGATCACCGACGAGCTGATCTCCGCGCTGGCGCGCATCGAAGCGCTGCGGGTGCCGGCGCGCACGTCGGTGTACGAGCTCGACGGGCGCGGCCTCAGCACGCGCCAGATCGGCGAGCGGCTCGGCGTCGAGCACGTCCTGCGCGGCGAGGTGCGGCGCAGCGGCTCGCAGCTCCACCTCGACGCCCGACTGGTCGACGCCGCCGACGGCCGCCAGATCTGGTCGCGCCGCTACCGCCGCCCGCTGGCCGACGTCTACGAGCTGGAGGAGGAGCTGGCGCGGGACGTCGTCCAGCGGCTCGCCGTCGAACCGGGCGACGACCGGCCGCTGATCCCGCGCCGCACCGAGAACCTGCAGGCCTACAGCCTCTACCTGCGCGGCCGCACACACTGGAACCGGCGCACCCCGGAGGGCTTCCGCCGCGCCATCGACTACTTCCAGCGTGCCATCGCCGAGGACCCCGGCTACGCGCTCGGCTACTCGGGTCTGGCGGACGCCTACAGCATGAGCCGGATCTACGACCCGGACGCCGCGCCCGACTCGCTGGACCGCGCGCGCGCCGCCGCACTGCGCGCGCTGGAGCTCGACCCGGAGCTCGCCGAGGCCCACGCTTCGCTCGGCACGGTACAGATCATGCGCGGCGAGCTCGACGAGGCGGAGGCGCGGCTGCGGCGCGCCATCGAGCTTGAGCCGCGCTATGCCGCCGCCCACCACTGGTACGGCGTGCTGCTGACCCGCTCGCTGCACCGGCCTCGCGCGGGGGCGGCCGAGCTGGAGCTGGCGCGCCGCCTCGACCCGGCGTCGCCCGCCATCATGGACATGCTCTCGGGGGCCTATCACCTCGCCGGCCTGCACCAGGAGGCGCTGGAGGTCGAGCGGGAGCTGGCGGTGCTCGACCCCGAGTGGACCTCGGGCGGCCGGTGCGCGTCGAGGACCTACCTGGCGCAGCGGCGCTGGGACGAGGCGGCCGCCGCCGCCGAGCGGCCGGGGGACGTCGAGGGGCAGCCGCCGAGTTGCCTGCGGGACCTGGCGCTGGCGCACCACTTCCGCGGCGACTACACCGCCGAGCTCGCCGCCGCCCGCCGCGGCCTGGCCGACCACCCGGGCGACCTGTTCCTGCTGGAGGCCGAGGCGGGCGCGCTGGCCGCCCTCGGCCGAGTCGACGAGGTGCGGGAGCTGTTCTCCCGCGTCCTCGCCGCGGCCGGTCCAGACGACCTGTCGCGCTACGCCCTCTACACCCTGCTCGGCGAGTTGCGCGTGCACGGGCACGGCGAGGCGGCGCGGCAGCTCGCCCCGCGGCTGCTGGCCTGGCACCGGCGCCAGCCCCCGCCGGAGGCGGCGGACCTGGTCGCCGCGCTGGTCATTGCGCAGACGTACCTGGAGGCCGGCCACCCGGCGGCGGGCGCGGAGGTGCTGGCCGCCGCGCTGCGCGCCGCCGGACCCGAGGCGCGCCGCGGCAGCGGCTTCTCGAGCTACGCGCTCACCGGCCTCGAGGGCTGGGCGGCGGCGCTGGCGGGGCTCCGCGCGCCGGCGCTACGCAGCCTGCGGGCCCTCGACGAGCTCGAAG
>CAZLBJ010000459.1:0-4965 GCA_964557755.1 uncultured Thermoanaerobaculia bacterium | reverse complement strand
CGGGGCTGTCCGCGGTGTGGAACAGCCCCTGCTCCTTGGCATACGCCTCGACCAGCGCCACCCGCTCGGCCGAGCGGCCGGTGAAGCGGAGGTAGTCGAGCGCCACCGCGTCGATCGGGAAGATCCCGCAGGTGGCGCCGTACTCGGGCGCCATGTTGGCGATCGTGGCGCGGTCGGCGAGCGCCAGCTCGGTCAGGCCCGGGCCGTAGAACTCGACGAACTTGCCGACCACGCCCTTGGCGCGCAGCTTCTGGGTCACGGTCAGCACCAGGTCGGTGGCGGTGGCGCCCTCGGGCAGCTTGCCGGTGAAGCGGAAACCGACCACCTGGGGGATCAGCATCGACACCGGCTGGCCGAGCATCGCCGCCTCGGCCTCGATCCCGCCGACGCCCCAGCCGAGCACGCCCAGGCCGTTGATCATCGTGGTGTGCGAGTCGGTGCCGACCAGGGTGTCGGGGTACGCCCACCGCGGCTCGCCGCCCCCTCCAGCCGGCTCGGCCGGGTCGCTCATCACCACCCGCGCCAGGTACTCGAGGTTGACCTGGTGGACGATGCCGGTGTCCGGCGGCACCACCTGGAAGTTGGCGAACGCGGTCTGGCCCCAGCGCAGGAAGGCGTAGCGCTCGCGGTTGCGCTCGAATTCGCGCTCGGCGTTGATCAGGAACGCCGCCGCCTTGCCGTACTCGTCGACCTGCACCGAGTGGTCGATCACCAGCTCGACGGGCTGCACCGGGTTGATCTTCCGCGGGTCGCCGCCGAGGGCGGCCATGGCGTCGCGCATGGCGGCGAGGTCGACCACCGCCGGCACGCCGGTGAAGTCCTGCAGCAGGACGCGGGCCGGCATGAAGGCGATCTCCTGCGCCGGCTCGGCCGCCGGGTCCCAGCCGGCCACCGCCTCGACGTCGCCGGCGGTGACCGTGACGCCGTCCTCGCGGCGCAGCAGGTTCTCGAGCAGGATGCGGGTGGCGTAGGGCAGGCGCTGGACGTCGAAGCCCCGCGCCTCCAGAGCGCCGAGGCGGGCGATGCGGAAGCGGCGCGGGCCGACGGCCAGCTCACCGCGGCTTGCGAAGGAGTCTCTCATCCGGGCGCTCCTGAGGGGGTGGCTCCAGGGGTGCGGAAGACCGGCCCGGCGTGCGCCGGGCGCGGGCATCGACGAGGCTAGCACAGCCGTCGCCGCAGCGCGGCGCCGCTTGCGGACGCGGTAGACTGGCGGCGCCGATGCCCACCGACGCCGCCGACCGTCCGGCCGATCCCGGGAGCGCCGACCTCGCGACGCCCGTCCTGCTGATCGCCATGCCGCAGGTGCAGGACCCGTTCTTCCACAAGAGCGTGGTGCTGCTGCTCCACCACTCCGAGGAGGGCAGCGTGGGGCTGATCGTCAACCGGCCGACCGAGTTGGCGGTGCGCGAGATCCTCGCCGGCATGGAGCTCGAGTGGCAGGGCGACGCCGGCGCGCCCACCTGGTTCGGCGGCCCGGTGCAGCCGCAGATCGGCACCGTGCTGTTCTCGTCCCTGGACGAACCTTCGACCGCTTCGGGCGAGACCGCCGACGACCCTTCGACGGGCTCAGGACACGGCATCGAGGCCGCCCTGGTGCTCGCCGGCGGCATCTCGGTGACGCAGCACGTCGGCGACCTCGGGCGGCTGGCCGGCGCACCGCCGGAGCGCTTCCGCCTGCTGCTCGGCTACGCCGGCTGGGGCGAGGGGCAGCTCCTCGAGGAGATCCTGCGCAACGACTGGCTCACCGCCCCGGTCGACGCCGACCTGGTGTTCGCCGCCAGCCCGGAGGAGGCGTGGACCGGCGCCCTGCGCTCGGTCGGCGTCAACCCGGCGTCGCTGCCGTCGTGGACCGCGGCCGGCGGCGACGGAAGCGCCAACTGAGGCCCCGCCGGTGGAGACCGAGCACCAGCGTTCGGCCGGCGGCCTGGTGGTGCGCGGCGGCGAGGTGCTGTTGATCTCGCTGCAGGACGGGCGGCGCTGGCAGATCCCCAAGGGCCACGTGGAGGACGAGGAGACGGCGGAGGCGGCGGCGGTGCGCGAGGTGCGCGAGGAGACCGGCGTCACCGGCCGGCCGCTGGGACGCCTGCCGAGCATCGAGTACTGGTTCGTCGAGGGCGGCAAGCGCATCCACAAGCGGGTGGACTTCTATCTCCTCGACTACGTGGAGGGCTCCGCCGCCGACTTCGATCCGCGCGAGGTGTCCGGCGCCGGCTGGTTCGGCTGGCCCGCGGCCGTCGAGCAGATCACCTTCGACAACGAGCGGCGGATCGCCGAGGCGGCCTGGCAGGAGTGGCGGCGGCGGTCCGCGGCGGAGGAGGGAGTGAGCCCATGATCCGAGCGGTCGTGCAGGTGGTGGTCAACGGCATCGCGCTGCTCGTCGCGTCGTACCTGGTCCCCGGGGTGCACTACGAGGGCGGCCTGCTCTACCTGCTGCTCGCCGGGCTGGTGATCGGCCTCGTCAACCTGCTGGTCAAGCCGCTGGTGACGGTGCTCTCGCTGCCGCTGGTGATCGTCACCCTCGGCCTCTTCTACCTGGTGATCAAGACCGAGGTCTTCCGCCGCGGCCGCTAGCGCCGCCCCCCGTCCTCGTTCCCACCCCCACGTGCGCCGCCCCCATCCGCTCCTCTTCGCCGCCCGGTTGCTGGCGGCCTGTCTCGCCGCCGGCCTGCCAGCCTGCGTCGACGACGACAGCCCGCGCGGCGTCTGGCGCAAGCACTGCGCGCGCTGCCACGGGCTCGACGGCCGCGGCAACCCGCGGGCGGTCGACGCCAAGCCGGGCCTCGACCTCACGCTCTCGAAGCTGGCGGCGGCGGACGACCGCGCCGAGATCCGCCGCCGCATCGTCGAGGGCGAGGGCGTCATGCCCGCCTTCGGCGACAAGCTCACGCCGCGGCAGGTCGAGGAGATGGTGGCGCTGTCGCTCGAGCTCGCCGGCCACGCCGCCGGCTCGGACCCGGCGGTGCCGCCGCGGTAGGCTGGGGGGCGGACCGACCCGGAGGGACCCGACGTGGACCCGAACCGCCTCAAGCAGGCCTACGCCAAGCTGCGCGCGCTCGACGAGCGGCTGACCTACAAGGTGCGCCCGCGCATCGGCGGCGGGCTGACGCGCGCCAGCACCGACCAGCTCGAGGAACGCCACCGCGACCTCGCCGAGTACACCGTGGAGCTCAAGGAGGTGGTCCAGGAGCTGATCCTGGCCCTCGGGAGCCGGCCGCGGCCCCCGGGCGGCGGCGAAGGCGGCGAGGGCGGCGGCGAGACGGCCTGAGCGGCGAAAAACGGGCCGGCCCGCGCGTGCGGACCGGCCCGGGAAGTTCGGGCCCGCGCGGGCCCGGCGCGTGAGGTGGGGAGGTCTTGCGTCCTCCCTCGTACCCAGGTACGCCGCCCGCCCGGCGGCCGGTTCACCACTGCTGGCATCGTCCTTGCGGTCCTTCCCTACGGAGAGGAGGACCGCACCATGAAACGACTCCTGATGACGTCGCTGCTGGCCGCCACCCTGGCGTTGCCGGCGGCGGCCCTCGTCCCAAGCGCCGTCGAGGTCGAGTACACCGTCGGCATGCCGCTCGCCGTCACCGAAGTGGTGGAGGTCGGCGTGCCGGCACGGCAGGTGGAGCAGGTGGTCTACCGCCTCAACACCGCCCGGGTACCGGTCGTCGACAGCGTCGAGATCGTGCGCTACAGCGCCTTCCCGATGGTCGTCGATCGGTACTACGAGCCGGCGCGGCCGCTCTACTTCGAGCCGGTCGGCCTCGAGACCCAGTGGGAGCTCGACGAGCTCGACATGCTGACCCTGCTGGCCGCGCACTTCGACGACGGCCTCGAGGGCCAGCTGCTCTCCGACGCCCTGTTCCGCGACCTGCTGGTGCTCGGCTTCGACGTCGGCGTCAACGGCGTGTGGCGCACCGCGCCGCAGCCCGTGCGCCGCGAGTTCCTGTACTACGTCGAGCCGGGCTACCGCTTCGCCACCGACCGCGGCGTCTTCCGCGACCGCGTGGTGGTGGTGGCCGACGACGACTTCGACGACTACTGGGTGCGCCGCAACGTGCGCTTCCGCGACCGCGACCGGGACGTCTTCGACCTCGCTTTCGACCGTGACCGCGACCGCGTGGTCGTCCGCGACCGTGATCGCGTGATCGACCGCGACCGCGTGGTGGTCGGCCGCGTCGAGAGCGACGCCGTTCCGCCCGGGCACCGCAAGCACGGCCCAGGCGGGCCGCACCCGACGCCGGGCCACGTCAAGCACGCGGGTCCCGACGGGCCTCCGGGCCACGCCCGCGACGGCGACCGCGTCGTCCTGCGCGAGCTTGACCGCGACGGCCGCCGCGTCGTCCTGCGCGACCGCGACCGCGACGACCGCCGTGAGAGCCGCGTCGACCGCGACCGCGGCGAGCGCCGCGGCAAGGCCCCCAAGGCCAAGGCCGACCGTGGCCAGGGCGGCGGCAAGGGCAAGGCCAAGGCCGGGCCCGCCGGCCGCAGCGACGGCAAGGGCAAGAAGGCCGCCGGCAACCGCGGCGGCGGCGGCAACGACAAGGGTAAAGGCAAGGGCAACGGCAAGGGCGGCGGCGGCAAGGGCCGCGGCCGCTGAGGAGACACCGACATGAAGACCATCACCCGCACCCTGCTCGCCGCCCTGCTGCTGTCGCTGGGCATCTTCGGCGCCGCCTGCCAGGACGAGGTGGCGACGACCTCCGAGAGCGTCGACGCCGGCGAGCTGTCGCCGGACGAGCTCGGCCGCATCGGCGCCCGCCTGCACGAGGCCCCCGACGACGCCGAGGCCATCCTCGCGGACGAGGGCATCACCTGGGAGGACTACCAGGAGGCGGTGCGCCAGGTGTCCGCCGACGTCGAGTCGGCGCAGCGCTACAGCGAGGCCTTCCACGCCGCCAGCGGGACCACCGGCGCCGACCCGGCGGCGAACGACCCGGCCGGCTAGGACTATTCATCAGCCGTTCATGAATAGTCCGGGCT
>CAZLBJ010000458.1:0-3439 GCA_964557755.1 uncultured Thermoanaerobaculia bacterium | reverse complement strand
CCCACTACTGCCCCGGCTGCGGCCACGGCCTGGTGCACAAGTACCTTGCCGAGGCGGTCGAGGAGCTCGGCGTGCAGGACCGCACCGTCGCCGTCTCCCCCGTCGGCTGCGCCGTCTTCCTCTACTACTACCTCGACGTCGGCAACACGCAGGCCGCGCACGGCCGCGCGCCGGCGGTGGCGCTGGGGCACAAGATGGCCAACCCGGACTCGATCGTGGTCAGCTACCAGGGCGACGGCGACCTCGCTTCGATCGGCCTGGCGGAGATCATCCAGGTGGCGCAGATGGGCCTGCCGATGACGGTGGTCTTCGTCAACAACGCGATCTACGGCATGACCGGCGGCCAGATGGCGCCGACCACGCTGATGCACCAGCGCACCACCACGACGCCCGGCGGCCGCACCCGCATGGCCGGCGAGCCGCTGCGCATGGCGGAGACCATCGCCCAGCTCGACGGGCCGGTGTACGTCGAGCGCGTCGCGCTGTACGACCCCAAGCAGCGCACGCGGGCGAAGAAGGCGATCACCCGCGCCTTGCAGATGCAGGTGGAGAACCGCGGCTTCGCCTTCGTCGAGGTGCTCAGCGAGTGTCCGACCCACCTGCACATGACGCCGGCGGAGGCCGAGACCTGGGTCCGCGAGCAGATGGAGCCCGTGTTCCCGCTGGGGGTGAAGAAGGACGTCGCCGCCGAGGTCGAGCCGTGGTTCGAGCTGCCGGAGCCGGACTTCGATCCGCGCCGGATGCTCGAGGTGCTCGGCGCCGAGCGCCACGAGCCGCCGCGCTTCGCGGACGGTTTCCCGGCGCACCTCGATCCGCGCGACGTGGCGATCAAGCTGGCGGGCGCCGGCGGCGACGGCGCCCAGACGCTGGCGATGCTCACCGCCAAGCTGGCGATCGACGAGGGCTTCGACGCCACCTACATCCCGAGCTACGGCCCCGAGTCGCGCGGCGGCACCTCCTACGCCGACGTCCACGTCGCCACCGAGGAGGTGCTGTCGCCGGCGTGCCCGAACCCGCACGTGCTGCTCGCCTTCAACGCCCCGTCGCTCGAGAAGTTCGGGCCGACGGTGCGCGACGGCGGCCTGGTGCTCTACGACAGCACGATGGCGCCGGAGCCGCCGAAGCTCCCCGGCCGCACCCTCCTCGGCCTGCCCTTCGGCGACGTCGCCCGCGCCCTCGGCACCCCGCGCGCCAAGAACATGGTCGCCTGGGGCGCCCTCCAGGTCGCCAGCCGCCTGTTCCCGATGGAGAGCTTCCTCTTCGCCCTGCGCCAGGCCCTCGGCGAGGGCAGCGATCTGGCGAAGCTCAACGAGCGGGCGTTCCGCGAGGGAATGGAGGCGGCGGCCGCGGCGCTGGAGGGGAGGACGGCGGAGGAGCCGGTGACGGTCTGAGCGGTCAGCGTCCTCGGGCGGCGGCGGCCACCGCCTGCTCCTCCCGCCGCAGGCGCCGTTCCTCGTCGTAGGGGAAGAAGTCGATGATCTCGCCGCGCTCGTGGCGCTCCTGCATCTGGCGCCAGAAGTCGAGGGCGAAGAGGTCGCCGTGGTGCTCCTCGAAGACCGTGCGGAGGTCGCCGTCGAGGCCGAGGAAGCGGTCGAGCTCCTCCGGGAAGACGTCCTTGTCGTCGACCGAGAACCAGGGGTCGGCGGACATCTCCTGGTAGGGCTCGCGCGACTCGGGGAACCTGCGGAAGCGCAGCTCGGACAGCGTGCTCACCTCGTCGTAGTCGTAGAACACCACCCGGCCGTGGCGGGTGACGCCGAAGTTCTTGAGCAGCAGGTCGCCGGGGAAGACGTCGGCCGCCGCCAGGTCCTTCAGGCACTCGCCGTAGTCGATCACCGCCGCCTCGGCGGCCGCGGCCGGCTGCCGGCGCACGTAGAGGTCGAGCGGGTCGACGCGGCGCTCGACGTAGACGTGGTCGAGCACCACCTCGCCGCCGCGCACGTGCACGGTGTTCCCGGCCACCTCCAGCAGCTCGGCCAGCAGGTCGTCCGAGAAGCGCTCGCGCGGCAGCGGCAGGTGCTCGAACTCCTGGAAGTCGACCATGCGGCCGACGCGGTCCTGGATCAGCACGTGGCGGTACTTGCGCTGCACCTGGTCGCGGGTGAACGGCTTCTGCGGCGGGAAGCGGTCCTTGATCACCTTGAAGACGAACTGGAAGCTGGGCAGTGTGAAAACCGCCATCACCAGGCCGCGCTTGCCCGGCGCCACCACGAAGCGCTCGTCGGTTTCGCGCACGCGGTGCACGAGGTCGCGGTAGAACTCGGTCTTGCCGTGCTTGTTGTAGCCGAGCGAGATGTAGAGCTCGGCGATGCGCTTCCTGGGCAGGATGGAGTGCAGGAAGCCGATCACCTCGCGCGGGCTCTCGACGTCGGCGTGGAAGTACCAGCGCGCGAAGCTGAAGACGATCGAGGCCTCGTCCTCGGTGGGCAGCACGGCGTCGACGCGCAGTCCGTCCTCGTCGTGGAGCAGGGCCAGCACCAGCGGCATGACCTGGGCGCCGCGGCGCGCGCGGCCGACGAGGTAGGCGCCTTTGTTGCGGAAGAAGACGGGGCGCAGGACGTCGAGCGCCTCGACGCGGGGGCCGCCGAAGGCCGCCACGACGCCGCGCTCGATGACCGCCGCGGCGAGGCGGGCGTCGTCCTCGAGGTCGCGGAAGGGGACGCCGAAGCGGGCGTCGGCGAGGACGCGGCGCACCACCGCGGCGTCGACCTCGTGCACGGCGTACATGCGTGCCGAGGCCATCTCCCAGCCGGCGTAGGGCAGCGGGATGTCCTCGTCCTGGTAGTCGATCGCCGGGTCGACTCCGACGTGGGAGAAGACCTTGCGGGTCAGGGAGTTGAAGAAGGTCTTGGCGAGCTCGACGTCGTCGCGGCCGAGGACGGCGCGCGAGAAGGCGTCCTTGAGCGCGTGCCAGGTGTCGCGCGCGTCGGCGGCGACGCCGGCCTTGCCGAGGACCGACCGCACTTGCTCGAGTGCCTGGCGCACGTGGTCGGACTGCAGGTGCATGCGCTCGACGGTGAGCCGCCGGATGCCCAGCCAGTCGCGCTCCTCGAAGAGCCCCTTGACCTGGCGCGTGGTGTCGCGGAACTCGCGGTGGTAGGCGTCGAAGCAGCGCTCGATGCCGTCCGCGGCACGGACGGCGGCGTCGGCGGGGTCCATGGCGGGATGGTAGCAGCGAGGGTGGTTGCGGCGAGGGTCAACACCGGGGGGGCGGCGTCGTGCTGCGGCCGGTGGTGGTGAGGGGGCGTGGGGCGTCGCCGGTCCAGGGGAGTCGCGAGGCGCGCCGGGGGCTCGCTGCGCGTCGCCCCCGGATGCGGTCGGCGCATGCTCCCGCGCAGCCCCCCCCCCCCCCCCCCCCCCCCAACCCCCCCCCCCCCCCGGGCGCCCGCCCCCCCCCCCCCCCCCCCCCCCCACCGGGGGCCCCGGGCCCCCCCCCCCC
>CAZLBJ010000457.1:0-3647 GCA_964557755.1 uncultured Thermoanaerobaculia bacterium | reverse complement strand
GCATCGACCGCATCGAGCGCACCATCGAAGTCCTCGGCGACCTCGACGACGCCCAGCGGCAAAGGCTGCTGGAGATCGCGGACAGGTGCCCCGTCCACAAGACCTTGAAGGGCGAGATCGACGTCCCGACGCGGCTGGGGTGAGAAGACGTCGCTCAGGGTGGTCGCCGCAGACGGGTGCGGGCGTCGTCGGCGACGACCAGGGAGCCGGCCAGGTCCTCCAGGCGATACTCGCGGAGGACGCGGGCGAGGACGAGCTCTACGGCTGCCCTGCTGTTCGAGTGCGGCCGCAGCAGGAGCAGGCCGGCGTGCGACCCTGGCAGGAAGCGCCTCACGTCGCTGAAATCGAGGTCCAGAGTGATGAAGAAACGCCGCTCCGCCTGGACCTGCTGCCATACCTCGGAGTCGGCGGCGCCGCTCAAGCCCTCGTCGTGAACCCGGTCCGCGAGGTACCCGTGGCGCAGCAGGAGTGCTACGTGGGACGTGCCGAGATTCTCGTCCAGTTTGACGCGGAGCGTGCGCTTCACCGCAGGGGGACCAGCTCTTCCTCCCGCGCGAGGAGCGCGGCGTACGACATGGCGGCCTTCACGTCCTCGCGCGTCAGCGGCGGGTACTCCTCGACGATCTGCTCCGCGGTCAGGCCATCGGCCAAGTTGTCCAGGACGACCGAGACGAGGATCCGCGTGCCACGGATGCACGGCTTGCCGTGGCAGACGCCCGGGTCGGATGCGATCCTGTCCTGCCAGTCGGTCATGGGACGGTGTCCTCGTTTCGATTCTACCCCGTCAGGTCCACCACCACCGCCTCGCGCACCTCGTCGAGGGCGCGGAGGGCTTCGAGGACCTGCTTGGGCGGGGTCTGGTCGAGGCGGAGGACGGCGAGGGCGTCGGGCTCGCCGTCGCGGCGGGCGAGGTGGATGTCGGCGATGTTGATGCCCGCCTCGCCGAGCAGGGTGCCGAAGCGGCCGATGACGCCGGGGACGTCGAGGTTGCGCAGCACCAGCAGGATGCCCGTCGGGCGGAACTCGAGGCGGAAGCCGCCGAAGCGCACGACGCGCGGGTCGCGCTCGGCGAGCAGGGTGCCGGCGAGCTCGATGCGCCCCGCCCCCCCGCCGCCCGGGCCGGTGAGCGACACGCCCACCAGGTGCGGGTAGTCCGCCGACCGGCTGTGGGTCGACGCCACCACCTCGATGCCGCGGTTCTCCGCCACCCGCTCGGCGTTGACGTAGTTGACCGCCTCCCCCACCATCGGCGACAGCACGCCCTTGACCACCGCCACGGTGAGCGGCCGGCGCAGCCCCTCGTCGATGCCCCACAGGTCGACCTCGACGCGCGACAGGCCGCCGCTGAAGAGCTGCCCCGCCAGCCGGCCGATCTGCTCGCCGAGCGCCAGGAACGGCTCGCCGCGGGTGCCGGTCGAGGCGAACGGCAGGTTGACGGCGGTCACCGACAGCGAGCCGTCGAGCGCCGCCAGCAGCATGTGCGCCGTCTCGGTGGCGATGCGCTCCTGCGCCTCGCGCGTCTGGGCGCCGATGTGCGGCGTCGCCACCACGTGCGGATGGTGGACCAGCGACCAGTCCTTCGGCGGCTCCTCGCTGAAGACGTCGAGGGCGGCGCCCGCCAGGTGCCCCTCCTCGAGCGCCGCCAGCAGAGCCGCCTCGTCCAGGGTGCCGCCGCGGCCGCAGTTGATCAGCAGCGCGCCGCGCTTCATGCGCGCCAGGCGCGCGGCGTCGAGCAGGTTGCGGGTGGCGTCGGACAGCGGCGTGTGCAGAGTGACGACGTCGGCGCGCGCCAGCACGTCGTCGAGCGGCAGCATCTCGACCTCCAGGCGGCGCGCCACCGAGGGGTCGAGGTGCGGGTCGTGCGCCACCACCTTCATCTCGAAGGCGCGCGCCCGCGCCGCCACCCGCTGGCCGATGCGCCCGAAGCCCACGACGCCCAGGGTCTTGCCCTGCAGCTCGACGCCGACGAACTTCTTGCGCTCCCACTTCTCCTCGCGCATCGAGGCGTGCGCCGCCGGCACCTTGCGCGCCAGGGCGAGGAGCAGCGCGAAGGTGTGCTCGGTGGCCGACAGCACGTTGGCGGTCGGCGCGTTGACCACCAGGATGCCGCGCTCGGTGGCCGCCGTCACGTCGACGTTGTCGACGCCGATGCCGGCGCGGCCGACCACCTTCAGGTCCGGCCCGGCGTCGAGCAGGGCGGCGGTGACGCGGGTCGCCGAGCGCACCACCAGGGCGTCGTGGCCCGGCAGCAGCTCGGCCAGGCGGTCCTTCTCGTCCGGCCCCACAGTGCGCACCTCGGCACCGGACTGGCGCAGGACGGAGAGGCCCACCTCGTCGATGGGGTCGGCGATCAGGATGCGGTGCATGCGAGGTCTCCACTCTGTGGCTCGAAGCCGTCGTCGAGGGTCTCGTCGAGGGCGGCGAAGAGGTCCGCCAGGTCGCGGCGGCGGACCTCGCCCATGTGGCCGATGCGGAAGGTGCCGGACTTCCACTCGCCGTAACCGCCGCCGAGCGTGAAGCCGGCCTCCGCGGCGCGGCGCACCAGCGCCGGCGCCTGCGGGTGGGCGATGCAGGTCACGGTCCAGGAGCGCGCCGCGGGCTCCGCCGGCAGGCGCAGGCCGCGCCCCTCGGCCCAGCGCGCGGCGGCCTCGGCGCAGCGGCGGTGGCGCTCCCAGCGCGCCTCCAGCCCCTCCGCCTCGAGGCGCCGGAGCTGGACGTCGAGGGCGAAGGCGACGTGCACCGCCGGCGTGGTGATGGTGCCGCCCTTGCGGTGCTCGTCGCGGTAGCGCAGGAGGTCGGTGTACCAGCCGCGGGGCGGGCGCGCCGCGGCGCGCGCGGCGGCGCGGTCGCTGAACGTGAACACGGTGAGGCCCGGCGGCGCCGCCAGCGCCTTCTGGCTGCCGGCGAGCACCAGGTCGAGGCCCCAGGCGTCGGTCTCGACCGGCGCGCCGGCGAGCGAGGAGACGGCGTCGACCACCAGCAGCGCGTCGCTCTCCTCGCGCACGGCGCGGGCGATCTCGGCCAGCGGGCTCATGACGCCAGTCGAGGTCTCGTTGTGCACCACCGTCACCGCCTCGTAGCGCTTGCGGCGCAGGGCGTCGCGCACCAGGTCCGGGTCGACCGCGCGACCCCACGGCACAGCCAGGCGGTCGGCGGCCTTGCCCAGGGACCGGCTGATGCCGTGCCAGCGCTCGGAGAAGGCGCCGCAGGTCAGGTTGAGGACGTCGCGATCGACGAGGTTCGACACCGCCATCTCCATCACCAGGGTGGAGCTGCAGGTGGCGAGGAGGGCGTCGCCGGCGGTGCGGAAGACAGTCTGGAGGCGGGTGGTGAGGCCGGCGTAGAGATCCTTGAAGGCCGCCGAACGGTGGGCGACGACGGGGGCCGTCATCGCCTGGCGGGCGTCGAGCGGCACGTAGCTCGGCCCCGGCAGGAAGAATCGGATCGGCTCGACGGGGGCGGTCATCCGCGGCGATCCTGCCATGCCGCACTGCGGCAGTCAACGTCAACTTCAACGTCGAACGTCAACGTCAACTTCGGGGGGAAGGGCGGTGGTGGCGGGGGTGGGGTGGGTGCCCCCGCCGGGGACCACCCGCAACAGCGCGGACACAGAACCGGGGCGCGCCGCGGCGTACACCCGCCGCCCA
>CAZLBJ010000456.1:0-4005 GCA_964557755.1 uncultured Thermoanaerobaculia bacterium | reverse complement strand
CCTGCACGTCCTCCCCCACCCGCACCGCCACCACGTGCCGCCCCTTCTGCTCCAGCGCCCGCCGGTCCCCCGCCCCCAGCCCCCGCACCAGCCGCCCCAAGCAGTTCACGCTCGCCGGCACCGGCAGCGCCGCCCCCGGATCGTCGACCACCTGCAGGAACGCGCCGCGCGCCGGCCCGCCCTTGTGGAGCTGCCCGGTCGAGTGCAGGAACCGCGGCCCGTAGCCGACGGTGACCGCCCGCCCGGTGCGCTCCCCGAGCACGCGCTGCAGGCGCGCCAGCGCCGCCGCCGTCTCCGGCCCCTGCGGCAGATAGGCGTGCACCGCCACGTAGTCGCTCACCCCCACCCGGTCCACCAGCCCGGCCAGGTGCCGCGGCAGGTCGTCGGACTCCACGTCGACCGCGGCCTTCTCCTCGAACCCGCCCTCGCCGCTCACCGCCTCCTCGGCGAGCACCTTCGCCACCTGCACGTCCGGCTGGTCGAACGGCTGGATGCCGAGCGCCGCGCCGGCGGCGGCCACCGCGATCTCCCAGCGCAGCATCTCGGCGCCGAGGTCGTGGCGCTCGCCGAGCCGCAGCCGCAGCACCGGGTTGCCGGCCGCCTCCGCCCGCGCCAGCTCGTCCGTCCACGCCGGCTCGCCGTCGCCGTCGAGGGTCAGCGCGCAGTACACGCGGTCGGCGCCGTCGCGCACCGGCCGCTCGGTGCCCACCACCGGCAGGATGCCGCGGCCGTCCTTGCCCGTGCTCTCGGCGACGAGCTGCTCGAGCCAGTCGGGGACGGCGGCGAGCGACTCGGAGGTGAGGAACACCAGCTTGTCGCGGCCGGCGAGCGCCAGCTCGCCGAGGGCGGCGCCGAGCACCAACGCTTCGTTGACCAGCGCCGGGCGGTCGGGGCCGAATGCGAAGCCGGCCGCGAAGGCGCGGTTGAGCAGGCGGCGGACGTCGACGCCCACCAGCGCCGCCGGCACCAGCCCGAAGTGCGACAGCGCCGAGTAGCGGCCGCCGACCTCCGGCGGCGCCGTGAAGACGCGCCGGAAGCCGCGGGAGTGGCCGAGCACCGCGAGGTCGGAGCCGGGGTCGGTGACGGCGACGAAGTGGTCGGCGGCGGCCTCGACGCCGGCGGCGTCGGAGACCCGCTTCCAGAACCAGCGGAAGAGCGACGCGGTCTCCACCGTGGTGCCCGACTTGCTCGACACGACGAAGAGGGTGCGTGCCGGGTCGATCGCCTCGGCGACGGCGGAGACGGCGCGCGGGTGCGTCGAGTCGAGCACGGTGAGCCGCGGCCAGCCGTCGCGCGGTCCGAAGACGCGGTGGAAGACCTCCGGCGCCAGCGACGAGCCGCCCATGCCGAGGAGCACCACGTCGTCGAGCCGCGGCGCCGCCTCGGCGGCGAAGGCGGCGATGTCGTCCGCCTCGCCGCGCATCGAGTCGGCGAGGGTGAGCCAGCCGAGGCGGTCGAGCAGCTCACCCACCGGCTCGCTCGACCACAGCGAGCGGTCGTGCGCCCACAGGCGGCGGCCGAAGCCCTCGTCCTGCCACGCCTGCAGGCGCTGCTGGACCGGCCGCAGGGCGCGGCCGACGAACACCCGCTGGCGGCCGGCGGCGGTCTTCGCCAGCAGCCGCCGGCGCTCGCTCTCGATGGCGGCGAGCAGCTCGTCGAAGGAGTCCGCGAACGAGGCGACGCCTTCGCGCTGCAGCTCCTCGGTGATGGCGTCGAGGTCGATGCCGAGGCGGCCGACGGCGGCGACGCGCTGTTGCGCCAGCCCGACCTCCTCGGTCAGCGACTCGCGAACCTCGCCGTGGTCGCGGAAGGCGTCGATCGTCTTCGGCGGCAGGGTGTTGACCGTCTCCGGCCCGATCAGCTCCTCGACGTAGAGGACGTCCGAGTACGCCGGGTCCTTGGTCGACGTCGAGCCGAACAGCACGCGCTGCGCCCGCGCCCCCATGGCGGCGAGGTCGCGGAACGGGCTGCCGTGGAAGATCTCGCGGAAACGCTGGTAGGCGCGCTTGGAGTTGGCGATGGCGATCGTGCCGCGCAGCGCCTTCACCTCCTCGCCGCCGATCGCGTCGAGCCGCGGGTCGACCTTGGCGTCGACGCGGGAGACGAAGAACGACGCCACCGAGGCCACCCGCCGCACCGCCGCCTCGCCCTCCTCCGCCGCCAGCCGCTCGAGGCCGGCGAGGTAGGCGCGTGCCACCGCCTCGTAGTGGGCGAGCGAGAACATCAGCGTGATGTTGACGTTGACGCCCTCGGCGGTGAGCGTCTCGATCGCCGGGATGCCCTCCGCCGTCGCCGGCACCTTGATCATCAGGTTGGGGCGCTCGACGCGGCGCCACAGGCGGCGCGCCGCCTCCACCGTCGCCGCCGTGTCGTAGGCGAGGTAGGGCGACACCTCGAGCGACACGTAGCCGTCGTCGCCGCCGCTCGCCTCGAACACCGGCCGCAGGAGGTCGGCGGCCATGCGGATGTCGGCGATCGCCAGCTCCTCGTACAGCGCCTCGGCGCCGGCGCGCGGGTCCTCGGCCAGGAGCGCCGCGAGCTGCTCGTCGTAGTCGTCGCTGCCGCCGATCGCCTGCTGGAAGATCGACGGGTTGGAGGTCATGCCGCGCAGCCCGTCCTCCTCCAGGTAGCGGGCCAGGCGGCCGCCGGTGAGCAGGCTGCGGCTGATCGAGTCCAGCCACAGGGACTGCCCCTTCTCGTGCAGCCGTTGCGTCGGGTTCATCGCTCTCCTCGGTGGGTGGTGGCTCGGGGTCGCTCGGCTGCTAGGATAGCCCACGGACCGGGCGGCCGCCCGGCCGCGGTCCCCAGCACTCCGCCCGTTCCACTGCGAACCCGAGGCCAGCTCCGATGCGTTCGATTCCCCTGCGACACCTCCTCGTCCCGACGATCGCCGCCGCGGCGCTGGCGGCCGCCGCCTGCTCCGGCGGCGGCGCGGCGGGCGGCGGCGGCACCGCCGCCGCGGCGCAGCGCTACGAGGTCCGCGGCGAGGTCCGCTCCGTCCCCGATCCCGGCGATCCGCTGAGCAACCTGGTGATCCGCCACGAGGCGATCGACGGCTTCGTCGGCATGGACGGCGCGGTGGTCGGCATGGACTCGATGAGCATGCCGTTCCCGGTCGCCGAGGGGGTGTCGCTGGAAGGGCTGGAGGCGGGGGACGCGGTGGGCTTCACGCTGGAGGTGGACTGGGACGGCGATCCCGCCTACCAGGTCACCCGCCTCGAGGAGCTGCCGGCCGGGACCGAGATCGAGTACCGCAAGGCTCGGCCGCCGGCGGCCGAGCCGCAGGCGCAGTGACACCGGCGATTCAACCGACGAACGGACCCACACCGACGAGGAGAGGACGATGCCGACGAGACGGGCGAACGCGACGTGGAAGGGCGGGCTGAAGGGCGGCCAGGGCGAGATGGAGCTGGGGAGCGGCGCGTACCGGGGCGGGTACAGCTTCGGGTCGCGCTTTGAGGAGGCCGGGGGCACGAACCCCGAGGAGCTGATCGGGGCGGCGCACGCCGGGTGCTATTCGATGGCGCTGTCGGCCGGGCTGGAGAAGGCCGGGCACGAGCCGCGGCGGGTGCACACGGAGGCGAAGGTGCATCTCGAGAAGGGGGAGGGAGGGTTCGGGATCTCGCGCATCGAGCTGGCGGTGGAGGCCGAGGTGCCCGGGATCGACGAGGCGGCGTTCCGGCAGCAGGCGGAGGACGCGAAGAAGAACTGCCCGGTGTCGAAGGCGCTGGCGGCGGTGGAGATCTCGCTGGACGCTCGGCTGGTCGGGTAGGGAGTCGGCCGGGGGGGCGAGGCCGGACGGCCGGTTTCTCGTGGCACACGCCCGGGCGGGGTATCCGCGCCCTCCGCTCGGGGAAGTGCTACGGGCGCGGACACCCCGCCCGGGCGCCTTCCGCGCGAATCCGGCCCTCCGGCCTCGGTTCCTACTCCGTACTTCCCTACGACACCAGCCGAGCGTCCAGCGAGATCTCCACCGCCGCCAGCGCCTTCGACACCGGGCAGTTC
>CAZLBJ010000455.1:0-2881 GCA_964557755.1 uncultured Thermoanaerobaculia bacterium | reverse complement strand
CGGGACCATCTCCCCTCCCTTTTCTTCGATGTTCGGGAACATCTTGCGCAGCTTGAGAGACAGGTCCTCGGGATCGGAGCTCTGCCCCATGGCCTCTTTGTAGGTGATGGTGCCGTGGGCCAGGAGCGCGAGCAGCGACTGGTTCATCGACTGCATGCGGTAGTAGCCGACCGAGGACTCGACCTCCTCGAGCATGTTCGAGGTGTCCCCTTTTTCGATCTGCTGCGCGATCCGGGGCGATACCTTGAGCACCTGGGCGAGCTGCGCCCGCACCTGCGCCTGCTGGTCGGCGGGGAAGGTGTCGAGGATGCGGTCGACCGTCTGCGTCGCGCTGTTGGTGTGCAGGGTCGAGAACACCAGGTGGCCGGTCTCGGCGGCGGTGATCACCGTGCTCACCGTCTCCGAGTCCCGCATCTCGCCGACCATGATGACGTCCGGATCCTGGCGCATGGCGTTGCGCAGCGCCTCGGCGAAGGTGATCGTGTCGGTCCCCACCTCGCGCTGCGACACCGAGGCCACCGAGTCGGTGAACAGGAACTCCATCGGGTCCTCGATGGTGATGACGTGCACCGGCCGGCGGCTGGTGATGTGCTTGAGCAGCGCCGCCAGCGTCGTCGACTTGCCGGAGCCGGTGGGACCGGTGACCAGGATCAGCCCCATCGGCAGGTCGCAGAAGTCGAGCAGCACGTCCGGCAGCTCGAGGTCCTCGACGCCGAGGATGTCGTACGGGATGCGCCGGAACACCGCCGCCAGCGTGCCGCGCTGGATGTAGATGTTGCCGCGGAAGCGCGCCAGGCCGTGGACGCCGTAGCCGATGTCGACCGACATGCGCTGCTCGAGGCGCTCGCGCTGCGCCGGCGTCAGCACGTCGCGCAGCATGCCGCCGACGTCGGCCGGCGACAGGGCGTCCACCTCGAGCGGGATCAGCCGGCCGCTGATGCGCAGCAGCGGCGGCCGCGCCGGCTTGAGATGGAGGTCGGACGCCCCCTTCTCGGTCATCAATCGCAGCAGGGAATCGAGATCCATCACACGGTCCTCTCCCGGAACTCGGGGATTCTACAGGACGGGGTCGGCCGCCCTAGCGGCCGGGCGCGGCGGCGAGCTCGGCCTGCAGCGCCGAGGCCTCGGCGTCGAGGCCCTGCTGGAGGTAGATCCCGGCGAGCACCTTGATGGTGTAGATCGTGCTCGGGTGGTCGCTGCCGAAGACTTCGCGCTTGTCCTCCAGCACGCCCTCGAGCAGCGGCGAGGCGTCGTCGACGCGACCCTGGTCGGCGAGGATCTCGGCGAGGTTTCCACGGGTGACCAGGGTGTCGGGATGGCGCAGGCCGCGTATGCGCTCCTGGATGCGCAGCGACTCGCGGTACAGCGCCTCGGCCTCGGGGTGCCGCCCGCTCACGTGGTAGAGAGCGGCGAGGTTGTTCATCATCACCAGCGTCTGCTCCTGCTCGTCGCCGAGGGCGCGGCGGGCGCCCGCCAGCGCCTCGGTGAGCAGCGGCTCGGCCTCGTCGAAGCGGCCCTGCGCGAAGTAGGTGAGGCCGAGGTTGCCGAGGCTCCAGCGGGTGGCGGCGTCGTCGTCGCCGAGCACGCGGCGGCGCGCCTCGAGCACCTCGCGGTGCAGCGACTCGGCCTCCGGGTAGCGCTCGCGGTTGAAGTAGACGTTGGCCAGCGCGTACATCGTCTGCAGCGTGTCCGGGTGCTCGGGGCCGAGCACGTCGCGGCGCTGGGCGTAGGCGGCGCGCAGGTGCTCCTCGGCGGTCTCGTAGAGCCCCAGCGCGTTGTAGGCGCCGCCGATGGTGACGCGCAGCCGCGACTCGACGGTGGGACTGCCCACGGAGGCGGTGCCGAGCTCGCCGGACGCAGAGTCGAGCACCTCGCGCACGCTGACGTCGCGGCCGGCGCGCGTCGGGTCGACGGAGGCCAGCATGTCGGTGAGGAACTGGGTGACCGCCTCGGCCTCGGCGAGCGCCATCTCCTTGTGGTCGCGCTCGCGGGCGATGCTGCGCGCCTGAACCGCCATGGCGACGGCGAAGGCGACGAGCAGCACGAGCACCAGCGAGGCCGCCGCCACGCCGGTGCGGTGGCGGCGGGTGAACTTGCCGACGCGGTAGACGGCCGAGGGCGGCCGCGCCTCCACCGGCAGGTCGCCGAGGTGACGGCCGAGGTCCGCCGCCAGCTCCTGCGGCGAACCGTAGCGCCGGTTGCGGTCCTTTTCCAGCGCCTTCGTGATGATCCAGTCGAGGTCGCCGTCGAGCTGGCGCACCAGGCCGGCGACGTCGCAGTGCCGCAGCTCCGCCGCCGCCTCCGCGTCCTCCATCTGGCGCACCCGCACGCTCGGCCGCGGCGGCTCCTCGTCCCGGATCATGCGCCGCAGGTGCTCGCGCCCCTCGCCGCGCAGGGTGGCGGCCTCGAACGGCATGGTGCCGACCAGCAGGGTGTAGAGCACCGCGCCCAGCGAGTAGACGTCGGTGCGGGTGTCGACGTCCTCGCCGGTCAGCTCCGCCTGCTCGGGGCTCATGAACTCCGGCGTGCCGATCATCTGTCCGAGCTCGGTGTACACCGTGTGCTCGGTGAGCCGCTGGGCGATCGCCTTGGCGACGCCGAAGTCGATGATCTTCGGCATCGGCCGCCCCTGCTCGTGGCTGACCAGGATGTTCGACGGCTTGAGGTCGCGGTGGATGAGCGCCTTCTGGTGCGCGTGCTGAACGCCCTCGCAGACCTGGCGGAAGAGCTCGAGCCGCTCGCGCACGGTGGCGCGGTGGCGGTCGCAGTACTCGGTGAGCGGCACCCCGCGCACGTACTCCATGACGAAGTACGGCCGGCCGCCGGGCGTCTCGCCGGCGTCGAGCACGTGGGCGATCGCCGGATGGTCCATCATCGCCAG
>CAZLBJ010000454.1:0-13234 GCA_964557755.1 uncultured Thermoanaerobaculia bacterium | reverse complement strand
GGCACCGAGATGGTGATGCCGGGCGACAACGTCAACCTCGACGTCACGCTGATCGCCCCCATCGCCATGGAGAAGGGCGTGCGCTTCGCCATCCGCGAGGGCGGCCGCACCGTCGGCGCCGGCACCGTCACCGAGATCACCCAGTGAGGACCGGGACCATAGGACAGTAGCTCAACTGGTAGAGCACCGGTCTCCAAAACCGGCGGTTGGGGGTTCGAGTCCCTCCTGTCCTGCCAACTTCGAGAGCAGCTTCGAGAACCGGCTTTTCGAGAACCAAGGAACGGCGGATCATGAACTGGTGGAACAGACTGAGGACCTTCCTGAAGGAGGTCCGCGCGGAGATGCAGAAGGTCTCCTTCCCCTCCCGCGACGAGGTCACCTCGACCTCCATCGTGGTGGTGGTGGCGAGCTTCGTCTTCGGCGTCTTCCTCTACGCCGCGGACGTGGTCATCGTCGAGATCTACCAGGCGGTGTTGGGGGTCCTCGGATGACCGAGTCCGCCGCCCGCGAGCTGCGCTGGTACATCGTCCACACCTACTCCGGGTTCGAGGAGCGGGTGAAGGAGACGCTGCTGCAGCGCGCCGAGGCGCTGGGGATGGGCGACGCCTTCGGCGACGTCCGCATCCCCAAGGAGACCGTGGTCGAGTACAAGAACGGCAAGAAGCGGGAGATCGAGCGCAAGTTCTTCCCCGGCTACATCCTGGTCGAGATGGAGATGTCGGACCCGGCGTGGCACGTGGTGCGGAACACGCCGAAGGTCACCGGCTTCGTCGGCACCGGCAAGAAGCCGACGCCGCTGTCCGACGAGGAGGTGGCGCAGATCCTCGACCAGGTGACGTCGACGAAGGAGAAGCCGAAGCCGAAGTACGTGTTCGACAAGGGCGAGCCGGTGAAGATCATCGACGGTCCCTTCAGCAACTTCACCGGGGTGGTGGAGGACGTCAACCTGGACCGCAACACGCTCAAGGTGATGGTGACCATCTTCGGCCGCCAGACGCCCGTGGAGCTCGACTTCTCGCAGGTGCAGAAGACCTGATGGGGGCCTAGGACACAGCCATGGCAAAGAAAGTCGTCGGACAAATCAAGCTGCAGATCCCCGCGGGGCAGGCGACGCCGGCCCCGCCGGTGGGCCCGGCCCTCGGCCAGGCGGGCGTCAACATCATGGACTTCTGCAAGTCGTTCAACGCCCGCACCCAGGGCCAGCCGGGGATGATCATCCCGGTGGTCATCACGGTGTACGCCGACCGCAGCTACACCTTCATCACCAAGACGCCGCCGGCAGCCGTGCTGCTGAAGAAGGCGGCGGGCCTCGACAAGGGGTCGGGCGAGCCGAACCGCAACAAGGTCGGCAAGGTCACCGACGCCCAGCTCGAGGAGATCGCGAAGACCAAGCAGCCGGACTTGAACGCCGGCTCGCTGGAGGCGGCGAAGCGCATCGTCGCCGGCACCGCCCGCTCCATGGGCATCGAGATCCAGGGGTAGGCACCCCCCGGTCAGCAGGGAGGACGACGTGGCGAAGCACGGGAAGAAGTACCGGCAGGCGGCGGAGAAGGTCGAGCTGCGGCCCTACGGTCTGAAGGAGGCCATCGAGCTGGCCAAGGAGTGCGCCTACGCCGGGTTCGACGAATCGGTGGAGGTGGCGCTGCGCCTCGGGGTCGACCCGAAGCACGCCGACCAGATGGTGCGCGGCACGGTGGTGCTGCCGCACGGCACCGGCAAGTCGGCGCGCGTGCTGGTGTTCGCCTCCGGCGAGCCGGTGCGCGCGGCGGAGGAGGCCGGCGCCGATTTCGTGGGCGGCGAGGAGCTGGCCAAGAAGGTCGAGGGCGGCTGGCTCGACTTCGACGCCGTGGTGTCGACGCCGGACATGATGAAGGTCGTCGGCCGGCTCGGCCGCGTCCTCGGTCCGCGCGGCCTGATGCCCAACCCGAAGGCCGGCACGGTGACCATGGACGTCGCCAAGGCGGTGTCCGACATCAAGGCCGGCAAGGTGGAGTTCCGCGTCGACAAGGCGGGCATCCTGCACGCGCCGGTGGGCAAGGTGTCGTTCTCGGCCGAGCAGCTCAAGGCCAACGCCGACGCCCTGATCGGCCAGGTCCTCAAGCTCCGCCCGGCGGCCTCGAAGGGCCGCTACGTGCGCCACGCGTACCTCTCGTCCACCATGGGACCCGGCATCCGGGTGGACGAGTCCCAGCTCACCGTGGCCGAGGCCTGAGGAGACCGCGATGCCGCTGACGCGACAGGAAAAGACCGAGCTGATCGACCAGTACCGCCAGGGCATGGCCACCGCGCCGCACGCCTTCCTGCTCGACTACAAGGGGATCTCGGTCCCCCAGGTCACCGAGCTGCGGGCCAAGGTGCGCGACAGCGGCGGCCAGTACCTGGTGGTCAAGAACACGCTGGCGCTGCGCGCCATCGAGGGCGGCCCGATGGACCAGCTCCGCGAGCTGTTCGACGGGCCGGTGGCGGTGGCCTACAGCCACGACGACGCGGTGGCGCTCGCCAAGGCGCTGTCGGAGAGCGCCAAGGCGATCCCCGCCATCCAGGTGCGCGGCGGCCTGGTCAATGGCCAGCAGGTGGCCGGCGACCAGTTGCAGGCGATCGCCTCGCTGCCCAGCCGCGACGAGTTGATCGCGAAGCTGCTGTTCCTGCTGCAGTCGCCGATCACCCGCTTCGCGCGGGTGCTGGCGGCGATCCCGCGGGACTTCGTGGTGGTGCTGGACCAGGTCCGGCAGCAGAAGGAGAGCGCCTAGATTTCGCAGGACGGGTTTTCAGTGATCGGGACGGACGGCCGAGGCCGCGTCCAGTTCAGCAACGAGCGGCCCTGGCGCGCGACGCGCCGGCCCGAAGCGAAGGAGATTTGAGAGATGGCGATTGCGAGCGAAGACTTCATCAAGCAGATCGACGAGATGTCGGTCCTCGAGCTGAACGGCCTGGTCAAGGCGCTGGAGGAGCACTACGGCGTCTCCGCCGCCGCCGCCGCGATGCCGGCGGCGGCCGCCGGGGGCGGCGCCGCCGCCGCCGCCGAGGTCGAGGAGCAGACGGAGTTCGACGGGGTGCTCAAGGAGGTGGGCGCCAAGAAGATCAACGTCATCAAGGCCGTGCGCGAGGTCACCAGCCTCGGGCTGAAGGAGGCCAAGGACCTGGTCGAGTCGGCCCCGGCGCCCGTCAAGGAGGGCGTGTCGAAGGACGAGGCCGAGGAGATCAAGAAGAAGTTCGAGGAGGCCGGGGCGACCGTCGAGGTCAAGTGAGCCGGGCCCGGCGCCCGGTCTCAACCCCAGAGCTTCGGGCCGCCGATGTGGGAACATCGGCGGTCCATCCGTTGTTGTTGCAACACGAGGCGTACCCGGTCCCTGCCAGCGGGGCCGGGCTGCGCCACGATCTCAGCCGCACCAGAGCGCTGCTGCCGCGTATCCCACTCCACCCGCCCGTCGTCTCGCCCGCCGCGGTGAGGCCGGGCGTGGTGTCGTTTGCCGACGCCCGCGGCGCCGCTCCCGTTGCTGCCAGAACCGCCACCTAGGAGTCAGCGAGCACCCATGAAAGATACCGCCCAGCAGAACGGTCACCGCAAGGACTTCTCGAAGATCCCGTCGAGCCTGCCGATCCCCAACCTGATCGACGTGCAGCGGCGCTCCTACGAGAAGTTCCTGCAGATGAACCTGCTGCCCGAGGAGCGCGCCAACTCCGGGCTGCAGTCGGTGTTCACCGGGATCTTCCCGTTCTCCGATTTCCGGGAGACCTGCTCGCTCGACTTCGTCAAGTACGCGATCGGCGACTGGCAGTGCAAGTGCGGCGACATCAAGGGCCTCGAGTACCTGCGCATGACGTGCACCAACTGCGGGTCGAAGATCATGACCGACCACCCGCACGAGGAGACGGTCACCTGCGGCGAGTGCGGTTACGTCAACAAGAACCGGGTCACCAAGTGCGACACCTGCGGCAACCCGGTCGACCTGCAGCTCAAGTACTCGATCCAGGACTGCCAGGAGCGCGGCATGACCTTCGCCGTGCCGCTGAAGGTCACCTTCCGCCTGTTCGTCTACGACAAGGACCCGGAGACCGGCGCCCGCATGATGCGCGACGCCAAGGAGGAGGAGGTCTACTTCGGGGACATCCCGCTGATGACGGACAACGGCACCTTCGTCATCAACGGCACCGAGCGGGTGATCGTCTCGCAGCTCCACCGCAGCCCGGGCGTCTTCTTCACCAAGCAGGGGCAGCGCAGCTACCTGGCCAAGATCATCCCCTACCGCGGCTCGTGGGTGGAGTTCGAGTACGACCAGAAGGACGTGCTGAGCGTGCGCATCGACCGCAAGCGCAAGTTCCACGGCACCGTCTTCCTGCGCGCCCTCGGCCTGGAGACCGACGAGCAGATCCTGCGCCAGTTCTACGCCCCGATCGGCCTGCGCCCGGAGCGCGGCGGCAAGTTCTCCCTCGTGGTGCCGCCGCGGGTGCTCGACAACGAGCGCCTCAAGGACCGCCAGAGCCGCGGCCGCCGCGACAGCTACCCGATCTTCGCCGGCCTCAGCCTCGACAAGAAGGCGATCGGCAAGCTCGAGACCGGCCAGAACCTCGAGTTCGGGGTCGGCCCGGCCGAGCTCGAGCGCGCGCTGTTCATCTCCGACGTCGTCGACCTCGACACCGGCGAGGTGCTGTTCGAGGCCAACGAGCTGGTGCCCGAGGACCTGCACGAGCGCCTCGAGGGCAAGAACCACACCGGCATCGAGGTCTTCTTCCCCGACTGGGAGCTGGTCGGCTCGACGCTGTCGAACACGCTGGCGAAGGACAACACGCGCAACGCCAAGGAAGCGCTGATCGAGATCTACCGCCGCATGCGCCCCGGCGACCCGCCGACCCTGGAGAGCGCCCGCTCGCTCTTCTACGGCATGTTCTTCGACGCCAAGCGCTACGACTTCTCGCGCGTCGGCCGCTTCAAGTTCAACATCAAGCTCGACTCCGACGTGTCGGTCGACCAGAAGACGCTGTCCGCCGAGGACTTCTTCCTGGTCATGGGGTATCTGCTGCGCCTGCAGAAGGACATCGGCCGCGTCGACGACATCGACAACCTCGGCAACCGCCGCGTGCGCGCGGTGGGCGAGCTGCTGGAGAACCAGTTCCGCATCGGCCTGGTGCGCATGGAGCGCGCCATCAAGGAGAAGATGTCCGTGCACCAGGACATCGACTCGGCGATGCCGCACGACCTGATCAACTCGAAGCCGGTGATCGCGGCGATCAAGGAGTTCTTCGGCTCGTCGCAGCTCTCGCAGTTCATGGACCAGACCAACCCGCTGTCGGAGGTCACCCACAAGCGGCGCCTGTCGGCGCTCGGCCCGGGCGGCCTGTCGCGCGAGCGCGCCGGCTTCGAGGTGCGCGACGTGCACGCCACCCACTACGGCCGCATCTGCCCGATCGAGACGCCCGAGGGTCCGAACATCGGCCTCATCTCGTCGCTGGCGACCTACGCGCGCATCAACGACTACGGCTTCATCGAGAGCCCGTACAAGAAGGTCGAGGACGGCCGGGTGATCGACCACTACCGGGTGGTCAAGGTGGGCGACGGCCCGTACAAGCTGGGCCAGATCGTCACCGCCGACGAGCTGGCGGCCGCCAACGCCAAGCTGAAGAAGGACAAGAAGCGGCTGCTGGCGGCGGAGCCCCACGCCTTCTACCTGTCGGCCTGGGAGGAGGAGAAGTACATCATCGCCCAGGCCAACGCCGAGGTCGACGCCAAGGGCAACCTGGTGTCCGACCGCGTCATCGCCCGCGCCGGCGGCGACTTCATCACCGTCGAGCGCGACCGCGTGGACTACATGGACATCAGCCCGAAGCAGCTCGTCTCGGTGGCGGCGGCGCTCATCCCGTTCCTCGAGAACGACGACGCCAACCGCGCGCTGATGGGCTCGAACATGCAGCGCCAGGCGGTGCCGCTGCTGCAGAGCGACTCGCCGATCGTCGGCACCGGCCTCGAGGGCAAGGTGGCGCGCGACTCGGGCGCGGTGATCACCTGCAAGCGCGGCGGCATCGTCGACTCGGTCGACTCCGAGCGCATCATCGTGCGCGTCGAGGGCGAGGACATCGACACCGGCGAGGCCAAGGAGTTCGGTGCCGACATCTACCAGCTCATCAAGTTCCGGCGCTCGAACCAGAACACCTGCATCACCCAGAAGCCGCTGGTCCACGAGGGGCAGCGGGTGGCCAAGGGCGACGTGCTCGGCGACGGCCCGTGCACCGAGAACGGCGAGCTGGCGCTCGGCCGCAACGTGCTGGTGGCCTTCATGCCCTGGCGCGGCTACAACTTCGAGGACGCCATCCTGATCTCCGAGACGATGGTCAAGGAGGACTACTACACCTCCATCCACATCGAGGAGTTCGAGATCGAGGCGCGCGACACCAAGCTCGGCCCCGAGGAGATCACGCGCGACATCCCGAACGTCTCGGAGTCGGCGCTCAAAGACCTCGACGAGTCGGGCATCGTGCGCATCGGCGCCACGGTGCGCTCGGGCGACATCCTGGTCGGCAAGGTGACGCCGAAGGGCGAGACCCAGCTCACCCCGGAGGAGAAGCTCCTGCGCGCCATCTTCGGTGAGAAGGCCGGCGACGTGCGCGACGCCTCGCTGAAGGTGCCGCCGGGCATCGACGGCACGGTGGTCGACGTCAAGATCTTCTCCCGCAAGGGCGTCGAGAAGGACCTGCGGGCGCGCGAGATCGAGGACGCCGAGATCGCGCGCCTGGAGAAGAACACCAAGGACGAGGTGCGCATCCTCAACGAGGAGCGCAACAAGAAGATCAACGACCTGCTGGTCAGCCAGAAGGTGGGCGCCGACGTCACCGCCCGCGACGGCCGCACCCTGCTCGCCAAGGGCGACAAGATCTCGATCGAGCACCTGCAGGCGCTCACCCGCAACGAGATCCTGCGCCTGCCGCTGGCCGAGAAGGGGCTGCTCGAGACGGTGGAGGAGGTCTACAACAAGACCGACTCGCACATCGAGGTGCTGCACCAGGTCAACGAGGAGCGCGTCGCGCTGCTGCAGAAGGGCGACGAGCTGCCGCCGGGCGTCATCAAGATGGTGAAGGCGTTCGTCGCCATGAAGCGCAAGCTCCAGGTGGGCGACAAGATGGCCGGCCGCCACGGCAACAAGGGCGTCATCTCGCGCATCCTGCCCGAGGAGGACATGCCCTACATGCCGGACGGCACCCCGGTCGAGATCGTGCTCAACCCGCTCGGCGTGCCGAGCCGCATGAACGTCGGCCAGATCCTCGAGACGCACCTCGGCTGGGCCGGCCGCGTGCTGGGGCTGAAGTTCGCCACCCCGGTGTTCGACGGCGCCACCGAGGCCGCCATCAAGGAGCAGCTCGTGGCGGCGAAGCTGCCGACCTCGGGCAAGACGACGCTCCACGACGGCATGACCGGCGAGGCCTTCGAGCAGAAGGTCACCGTCGGGTACATCTACATGTTGAAGCTGAGCCACCTGGTCGACGACAAGATCCACGCGCGCTCGATCGGGCCGTACTCGCTGATCACCCAGCAGCCGCTGGGCGGCAAGGCGCAGTTCGGCGGCCAGCGTTTCGGTGAGATGGAGGTGTGGGCGCTGGAGGCGTACGGCGCCGCCTACACCCTGCAGGAGCTGCTCACCGTCAAGTCGGACGACGTCGAAGGTCGCAGCAAGGTCTACGAGTCCATCGTCAAGGGCGACGTGCCGGAGGATCCGGGCCTGCCGGAGTCGTTCAACGTCCTGGTGCGCGAGCTCCAGAGCCTGTGTCTCGACGTCGAGTTGCTGAAGGCGTGAAGCCGGGTCAGCCCCCAACGCAAGGGAGGAAGTAAGGTTGCAGCCATTCTCCAGCTTTGACAAGCCCCAGTCGTTGAAGGATTTCAACGCCATCAAGATCTCCATCGCTTCGCCGGAGAAGATCCGCTCGTGGAGCCGCGGCGAGGTGACCAAGCCGGAGACCATCAACTACCGCACCTTCAAGCCGGAGCGGGATGGTCTCTTCTGCGCCAAGATCTTCGGCCCGATCACCGACTGGGAGTGCCTCTGCGGCAAGTACAAGCGCATGAAGCACCGCGGCGTCGTGTGCGACAAGTGCGGCGTCGAGGTGACCCGCTCGCGCGTCCGCCGCGAGCGCATGGGCCACATCGAGCTCGCCTGCCCCGTCTCCCACGTGTGGTTCTTCAAGGGGCTGCCGAGCCGCATCGGCCACCTGCTCGACATCAGCCTGCGCGACCTCGAGCGCATCCTCTACTTCGAGAGCTACGTCGTCGTCGACCCCGGCGAGACGGACTTGAAGGAGCAGGAGCTGCTCTCCGACGAGCGCTACCGCGAGGTGCGCGAGAAGTACGGCGCCGGCGCCTTCGAGGCGCGCATGGGCGCCGAGGCGATCAAGGAGCTGCTGGCCCGCCTCGAGCCCGAGGAGCTGTCCGAGGAGCTGCGCATCGTCATGAAGACGGAGACGAGCCAGATCCGGCGCCTCAAGGCGGCCAAGCGCCTCAAGGTGGTCGACGCCTTCCGCAAGAGCGGCCACAAGCCGGAGTGGATGATCCTCGAGGTCATCCCGGTGATCCCGCCCGAGCTGCGCCCGCTGGTGCCGCTCGACGGCGGCCGCTTCGCCACCTCCGACCTCAACGACCTCTACCGCCGGGTCATCAACCGCAACAACCGGTTGAAGAAGCTGCTCGAGCTGCGCGCGCCGGACGTCATCGTGCGCAACGAGAAGCGCATGCTGCAGGAGGCGGTCGACGCGCTGTTCGACAACGGCCGCCGCGGCCGCGTGCTGAAGGGCTCGAACAACCGGCCGCTGAAGTCGCTGTCGGACACCCTGAAGGGCAAGCAGGGCCGCTTCCGCCAGAACCTGCTCGGCAAGCGCGTCGACTACTCCGGCCGCTCGGTGATCGTCGTCGGGCCGGAGCTCGGCCTGCACCAGTGCGGCCTGCCGAAGAAGATGGCCCTCGAGCTGTTCAAGCCGTTCATCTACAACAAGCTCGAGGAGAAGGGCCTGGTCGGCACCATCAAGGCCGCCAAGGAGCTGGTGGAGCTCGAGGTCGACGAGGTGTGGGACGCCCTGGAGGAGGTCATCCAGGACCACCCGGTGCTGCTCAACCGCGCGCCGACCCTGCACCGCCTCGGCATCCAGGCCTTCCAGCCGGTGCTCATCGAGGGCAAGGCGATCAAGATCCACCCGCTGGTCTGCGCGGCGTTCAACGCCGACTTCGACGGCGACCAGATGGCGGTGCACGTGCCGCTGTCGCCGAAGGCGCAGATCGAGAGCCGCATCCTGATGATGGCGGCGAACAACATCCTGTCGCCGGCGCACGGCCGGCCGCTGGCGGTGCCGAGCCAGGACCTCGTCCTGGGCGGCTACTACCTGACCCTGCCGCGCGAGGGCGCCAAGGGGGCGGGCCGCGTGTTCCCGGACTTCGACAGCGTGCTGATGGCGCTCGAGGCCGGCGAGGTGGAGACGCAGAGCCCGATCGTGGTGCGCTACAGCGGGCCCTACATCCACCTCGAGCTGCAGTACGACAGCCAGGACGTCGTCCACGCCGAGGTCGAGAACGTCGAGCGGCGCCTGATCGAGACCACCGTCGGGCGGGTGATCTTCAACACCCACCTGCCCGAGGACGTGCCGTTCATCAACGGCCTGCTCAAGAAGCGCGGCCTCCAGGACCTTGTCGGCTACTGCTTCATCAAGCTGGGCAACGACGCGACGGTGGCGATGCTCGACGAGCTCAAGCAGGTCACCTTCCTCTACGCCACCAAGGCGGGCATCTCCTTCGGCGTCGACGACATGGTGGTGCCGGCGAAGAAGAGCGAGCTGCTGCAGAAGGCGACCAACGAGGTGCTGGCCATCGAGGGGCAGCGCGCCGCCGGCGTCATCACCCAGGGCGAGCGGCACAACAAGATCATCGACATCTGGCACCGCACCACCGAGAAGGTGTCCGAGGAGATGTTCTCCGACATGCGCCGCCGCGAGGCGGAGACCGGGGAGTTCAACCCGATCAACCTGATGGCCGACTCCGGCGCCCGCGGCTCGCGCGAGCAGGTGCGCCAGCTCGCCGGCATGCGCGGCCTGATGTCCAAGCCCTCGGGCGAGGTCATCGAGACGCCGATCACGGCGAACTTCCGCGAGGGGTTGAGCGTGCTGCAGTACTTCATCTCGACCCACGGCGCGCGCAAGGGCCTGGCCGACACGGCGCTGAAGACCGCCGACTCCGGGTACCTCACCCGGCGCCTGGTGGACGTGGCGCAGGACGTCATCGTCAACGACGCGGACTGCGGCACCATCGACGGCATCCACGTCACCGCCATCATGGAGGGCGGCGAGATCCTCGAGCCGCTGCGCGACCGCATCGTCGGCCGCGTCTGCCAGGAGGACGTCTACGATTCGATGACCGGCGAGCTGCTGGTCGAGGCCGGCCAGCTGATCACCGAGAACCTCGCCAACGCGGCGCAGGAGGCGGGCATCGAGCGGGTGAAGATCCGCTCCGTCTTGACCTGCGAGGCGCGCCGCGGCGTCTGCGCCGCCTGCTACGGGCGCAACCTCGCCACCGGCAAGATGGTGGAGATCGGCGAGGCGGTCGGCGTCATCGCCGCGCAGTCGATCGGCGAGCCCGGCACGCAGCTCACCATGCGCACCTTCCACTACGGCGGCACCGCGTCCCGCGTCTCCGAGCAGTCGAAGCACACGGCGAAGAACCCGGGGCGGGTGAAGTTCATCAACGTCAACACCGTCGAGTCGAAGGAGGGCGCGCTGGTGGTGGTCAACCGCCAGGGCAAGCTGGTGCTGGTCGACGACAAGGGGCGCGAGCGCGAGCGCTACGCCCTGACCTACGGCTCGCACCTGCTGGTGCACGAGGGCGACGAGGTGGCCCCGGGCGCGGATCTGGTGACCTGGGACCCGTTCACCTCCGCCATCCTGTCCGAGATCGCCGGCAAGGTGGCCTTCCAGGACATCGTCGAGGGCGAGAACGTCCGCGAGGAGACCGACAAGGTCACCGGCCTGTCGCAGAAGATCATCGTCGAGGCCTCGGCGCAGGAGAAGCGGGTGCCGGCCATCCTCGTCCAGGGCAAGGGCGGCGCCGAGAAGCGCTACCTGCTGCCCTCGGGCTCGCACCTGGTGGTGCACGAGGGCGCCAACGTGCACCCCGGCGACACGCTGGTCAAGATCCCGCGCGAGACCACCAAGACGAAGGACATCACCGGCGGCCTGCCGCGCGTCGTCGAGCTGTTCGAGGCGCGCAGCCCGAAGGAGCCGGCGGTGATCACCGAGATCGACGGCGTCGTCCACCTCGGCGACGTCATCAAGGGCATGCGCAAGGTGATGGTCGAGGACGAGGCGTCGTCCGAGAGCCGCGAGTACCTGGTGCCGCGCTCGGTGCACATCAACGTGCAGGAGGGCGAGCGGGTGGCGGCCGGCGATCCGTTGATCGACGGCCCGATCAACCCGCACGACATCCTGCAGGTGCTGGGCGAGAAGGAGCTGCAGCGCTACCTGGTGGACAAGATCCAGGAGGTCTACCGCTCGCAGAGCGTCGCCATCAACGACAAGCACATCGAGGTGATCGTGCGCCAGATGATGCGGTCGGTGAAGATCGACGAGGTGGGCGACACCGAGTTCCTGGTCGACGAGCAGGTCGACAAGTGGCGCTTCGGCGAGGAGAACGAGCGGGTCGTCGCCGCCGGCGGCGCCGCCGCGGTGGGCCGGCCGCTGCTGCTCGGCATCACCAAGGCGTCGCTGTCCACCGACAGCTTCATCTCGGCGGCCTCCTTCCAGGAGACCACGCGGGTGCTCACCGAGGCGTCGATCAACGGCGCCGTCGACTACCTGCGGGGCCTCAAGGAGAACGTCATCGTCGGCCGCCTGATCCCCGCCGGCACCGGCATGGACTACTACCACGACTTCCACCTGGCCGAGGCCGAGCTGCCCGCCGCCGAGGACGACGAGGAGCTGTTCTTCGACTTCGGCGACGAGGAGATCCGCTCGCTGCCGCAGGAGGTGGAGAGCGAGTGACGCCGGCCACCGGCCGGCGGAGTCTTCGGGGCGGCCTTCGGGCCGCCCTTTTCTTTGGTATCTTCCTGGCTCGGGCGTCTTCGAGGTTCTCTTTTTCGGGGTAGGTCAAGAACAGGGGCTAGATCAGATGACAGCGATCTCTTTCAGCCGGGTCGGTGTGTTCGTCGACTCGGCAAACATCTCGATGAATGGTGGACGCGGCATGCGTTTCGACGTGCTGCGGGAGTTCGCCGCCCGCGACGGCGGCGAGGTGATGCGGCTCAACGTCTACGTCTCCTACGACGAGAAGCGGGCCGAGGACGACGCCGAGTACCGGCGCGGGCAGTTCCAGTTCCACTCCATCCTGCGCGACTTCGGCTACAAGGTGATCCAGAAGCCGGTGCGCTGGTACCGCGGCGAGCACGGCGAGGACGTCGCCAAGGCCAACCTCGACCTGGAGATGGCGGTCGACCTGCTGCTGCAGTCCGAGCGCCTCGACAAGCTGGTGCTGGCGACCGGCGACGGCGACTTCGTGCAGGTGGTGCGGGCGCTGCAGAACCGCGGCTGCCGGGTCGAGGTGGTCGCCTTCGACAACGTGTCGAACGACCTGCGCGCCGAGGCCGACCTGTACATCAGCGGCTACCTCATCCCCAACCTGCTGGCGGTGCAGGACACCGAAGCGCCGTGGGGGCACATGGGGTCGCGGGTGCGCGGCTTCTGCTACTACCACTCCGGCAAGGGCTACGGCTTCCTGCGCTTCATTCGCGAGCTCTCGCCGGGCCTGTGGATCGTCGACACCCGGCGCGACGGCTCGCCGTACGAGAGCGTCTTCTTCCACGACTCTAAGCTGCCGGACAACGTCTCCTACCTGCAGCTCCCTAGCCGCAACCTGATCTTCGAGTTCACCCTCGCCGAGCCCGAGCCGGAAGGCAAGAGCAAGTACCAGGCGGAGGAGATCCGGGTCATCGCCAGGCTGTAGCCCGCGGCGCCGGCTAGACTGCGGCGGTGGACGGCGGCGAGGAGATCTACCTGCAGTTCGCGCGCGAGGAGGCGGCGGACCGGCGCCGCCGGCGCGCCGCCCTCGCCGCCGCGCTCGTCGCCCACCTGCTGGTGCTCGCCGCCCCGCTGTCCTGGGGCGGCGGCCCGGCTCCCGTCGCCCTGCCGCCGGCGCCGGCCACCGCCTTCCGCCTGCAGGCGCTGCGCTTCGCGCCGCCGCAGCCGCCGGCGGCGGCGCCCGCCGCCGAGGACGCCGCGC
>CAZLBJ010000453.1:0-2615 GCA_964557755.1 uncultured Thermoanaerobaculia bacterium | reverse complement strand
ACCTGATCGTGCGCGAGCACGAGAACCTGCCCTACCCGGAGGGCACCGCCTGCGCCGAGGTGCTGATGGCCAGCGAGGCCGGCGGCAGCCGGGCGAAGAACGTCTTCCTCGGCCTCGGCGTCGGCGCCGCCATGAAGGCGGTCACCGGCTGGCTCGCCGCCATTCCCTCTGAGCTCGAGGTGAACGTCCCGTTCCTGCGCAAGGGGCAGGTGGGCTGCGACGTGTCGGCGGCTCTGTTCGGCGTCGGCTACATCCTCGGCCCGCGCATCGGCGCCATCATGGTGGGCGGCGGCCTGCTGTCGTCGCTGGTCATCATCCCGGCGATTGCCTACTGGGGCGCCGGCCGGCCGGTGCCGCTCTATCCGGAGACGCAACTGCTCATCGCCGACATGGAGCCGGGGCTGATCTGGACGCGCTACGTTCGCTACATCGGCGCCGGCGCGGTGGCCACCGGCGGCCTGGTCACCCTCATCCGCTCGGTTCCCACGATGATCGAGAGCTTCAAGGTCGGCGCGCGGCAGATCCGCGCCCGGCTCGGCGAGGCGGAGGCCGCGGCGGTGCCGCGCACCGAGCGCGACCTGTCGCTGCTGGTCACCGGCGTCGGCGCGGCGCTGATCGCCCTCACGCTCGCCTTCGTGCCGCAGGTCTTCGGCGCCATCGAGGACCTCACGCACCGCAGCGTGGCGGCGGTGCTGGTGGTGATCTTCGCGTTCTTCTTCGTCACCGTGTCGTCGCGCATCGTCGGCCTCGTCGGGGTGACCTCGAACCCGACCAGCGGCATGACCATCGCCACCCTGCTCGTCACCTCGTCGGTGTTCCTCGCCCTCGGCTGGACCGACGACATCGGCAAGATGGCGGCGCTCACCGTCGGCACGGTGGTTGCGATCGCCGCCTCGATCGCCGGCGACACCTCGCAGGACCTCAAGACCGGGTACCTGCTGGGGGCGACGCCGAGCCGCCAGCAGACCGGCGAGCTGGTCGGCGTGCTGACCTCCGCGGCGTTCGTCTGCCTCACGGTGCTGGTGCTCGCCAAGGCGTACGGCTTCGGCACCGACGAGCTGCCGGCGCCGCAGGCGACGCTGATGAAGCTGGTGATCGACGGCGTGCTGCAGCAGTCGCTGCCCTGGGGGCTGGTCGCCATCGGCGTCGGCATCGCGCTGGTGGCCGAGCTGTTCCGCATCCCCAGCCTGCCCTTCGCGGTCGGCGTCTACCTGCCGGTGTCGACGATGGTGCCGGTGTTCCTCGGCGGCCTGCTGCGCGGCGTCCTGATGCGCCGCGCCGCCAGCGACGAAGAGGCGACGGCGCGCCGCGACCGCGGCATCCTCTTCGGCTCCGGGCTGGTCGGCGGCGAGGGGCTGATGGGCGTCGTCATCGCCGGCTCCGCCTGGTGGGCGGTGCAGAACGAGTCCGAGCGCTTCAGCCTCGGCACGGAGTGGGCCAGGGAGGGCGTCGTCGAGCTGGCGGCGGCGGTGGTGTTCGCGGCGCTGATCGTCTACTTCTGGCGCCTGGCGGTGCGCCGCGGCGAGGACGACGCTTGAGGCGGCCGGCGGCGCTCCTCGCCGTCGCGGCGTTGACGGCCGCCGGCTGCGCGGCGGGGGAGCCGCAGCAACCACCGACGAGCCCTGAGGAGGCCACGCAGCCAGCCCGAGCCGAGGAGGCCGCGCGGGCGCCGGCGACCGCGCCGGCGCCGATGCGCCGGCTGCGCGCCGAGGTGGTGGCGACCTACCCGCACGACCCCGGCGCTTTCACCCAGGGCCTCGAGCTCGCCCCGGGCGACCCCGGCACGCTGCTCGAGAGCACCGGCAACTACGGCGCGTCGGAGCTGCGCCGCGTCGACCTCGCCAGCGGCGAGCCGATGCGCCGCCTCGCCCTCCCGGGCGACCTCTTCGCCGAGGGGCTGACCCTCGTTCCGGGCGCGGGCGGCGCTCCGGGCGTCCTCGTCCAGCTCACCTGGCGCGAGGGCGTCGCCCTGCTGTGGGACGCCGCCACCTTCGAGCGCCGCGGCGAGCACCGCTACGCGGGCGAGGGCTGGGGCCTGTGCTACGACGCCGCCGGCGACCGCCTGGTGATGAGCGACGGCTCGGCGGAGCTGGTCTTCCGCGACCCGCGCACCTTCGCCGAGACCGGCCGCGTCTTGGTCGACCTCGACGGCCGTCCGGCCGGCGGCATGAACGAGCTCGAGTGCGTGGACGGCCGCGTGTGGGCCAACCTCTACGGCCGCGACTACCTGGCCGAGATCGACCCGGAGAGCGGCCGCGTCACCGCCCTGGCCGACGCCCGCGGCCTGCTCGGCGACGCCGGCGGCTTCCGCGCCGACGTCATGAACGGCATCGCCCACGACCCCGCCGACGACACCTTCCTGGTCACCGGCAAGTATTGGCCGAAGCTGTTCCGGGTGCGCCTCGTGCCGGCGGCGGCGGCGCAGCCGTGAGCCGCGCTGCTATGCTGGTCGTTCCGAACGAACCCGCCTGAACCGATCCGGGAGGTCCCAGAAGATGAGCGAGTGGTACGTCTCCGTCCAGGGGCGGCAGGAAGGCCCGATGAGCCAGGACGACCTGCTGGCGAAGATCCAGAGCGGCCAGGTCGACCGCAACGCCTACGTCTTCCGCCAGGGC
>CAZLBJ010000452.1:0-4759 GCA_964557755.1 uncultured Thermoanaerobaculia bacterium | reverse complement strand
GCACATCGGGGGGTGCGATGAGGAACAGGAATTGGTTCGGGCGGATCCCCTGGGGGTTGGTGGGAGTGGTGGGGGTGGTCCTCGGGCTGTCGGTCTCGGCGGCGGAGCGAGGGGTGGTGTATCGGATGGTGTTTCCGCTGGTGGGGGAGCACACGTTGACGGACTCGTTCGGGGACCCGCGGGGGCGGGGGCGGCGGCATGCGGGGGTGGACCTCCTGGCCGACCGGATGACGCCGGTGGTGGCGGTGGCGGACGGTACGGTGCGCTGGGTCCACGGCGAGCGAGGACCGGAATGCTGCGATCTGGCGCTCACTCACGACGACGGTTGGCAGTCGCGCTACATCCACCTCAACAACGACACGCCGGGCACCGACGACGGCCGCGCCGTCGGCATCGCGCCGGGGCTGCGCGAGGGGTCGCGGATGTCGGCGGGGCAGCTCGTCGGCTGGGTGGGCGACTCGGGCAACGCCGAGGCCACCGTGCCCCACCTGCACTTCGAGCTGCGCCGCCCGGACGGCACGCCGGTCGACCCCCTGCCCAGCCTGAAGGCGGCGCTGACCCGCGGCCGCGAGCTGGTGCCGCCGCCGGTGCCGCGCTGGGAGGCGCCGCGCCCGCGCCGGCCGCGTGCGGTGCCGGAGAAGCAGGAGGGTGAGGGCGGCATCTGGCGGCACCTGATGCCGGACCGGGAGCCCAGGGTGGTGCCGACGCCGCCGATGCCGCCGGACGAGGGCGAGCCGCGCGGCGAGCTGCCGGCCGCCGACCACGCGCCGGGCGAGTACCCGGACCTCGGCATGGAGCGCACCGTGGAGCTGGTCGGGGTCGAGCCGGCCGAGGAGGAGGCGGCGGCGGAGGAGGAGCCGCGGCGCGGCGGTGTCCTGGGCTGCCTCGGGTTCGCGCCGCACGAGGAGGAGGCGGCGGCGCCGGCGGAGGAGGGCTAGCCGAGGGCTAACCGGCCCAGCGCGCCCGGTAGCCGCGGGTGTCGACGTGGATGAACGGGCCGTGGGTGCTGGTCGTGCCGTAGATGCCGAGGCCGCCGACGTAGGACTCCCAGCCGTCGCTGCGCGCCAGGCTCTCCACCATGCCGGCGAGGTGGCGCGCGTCGGCGACGTCCACCCGGCCGTCGCGGTTGATGTCGTCCATCACCCCGTCGCGCGGCGACTCGTCGATGAACACGTCGCCGGCGTCGCCCCATTGGTGGCGGCTGTAGCGCACGTTGCCGATCGCGTGGTTGTAGAACGGCGTGCGGAAGCCGCTCATCACGAACAGGGTGTCGGCGCGTACGCCGCGGCGGTTCAAGTGGGCGAGCAACGTCTCGAGCTTGCCGAGCAGCGGCTCGCGCAGGGTGACGAACTTCGGCCAGCCGTCGACCTGCTTGCACAGGAACTGGCCGAGGGTGAAGTGCGGCGACACCAGCACGTCGCGGTCCTCCGGCGTCACCGCGATGAAGCCCTGCGGCGGGTGGTACTGGGCGAGGCCGCGCAGGGGCTCGTCGGGGTAGGCGCCGATGCGGTAGCCGTCGAGCTTGCCGTCCAGGCCGACTTGCTCGCGCGGGATGAGCACGAAGGCGTTGAGGCGGATCGGCGGCGCGGCGCGGTCGAGGGCGACGTCGAGGCGGTAGACGCCCGGCTCGTCGGGGGCGCGCCAGCGCCAGGCGCCGGGCTCCCCTTCCTCGATGACGCCGGCCTCGGCCCACAGCACGCCGCCGGCGCGCGGCGCCTCGGCCTCGAGGCGGATCGGCACCGTCTCCCCCGGCAGCACGTAGACGCCGAACACCCGGTAGGGAATGTGGCGCGAGCCGAAGTGGACGCTCACCCCGTCGGCGAAGCCGGCGTCGAAGCCGCGGTCGGGGTCGGGTCGGGCGGCGGCGCGCACCGGGCCGTCGCCGGCCTCGCCGTCCCACGGCCTGGACTCGACGCCGGCCGCCGCCTGCCGCGCGCCGTCCTCGACGGCGTGCGAGCGGCGCAGCTCCGGCACGGGCGGCGGGAGGCGCGCGCCGTCGCCGTCGTGGATGCTGAACATTCGCCAGCCGGTGACGGCACCGGCTACCAGCACGGCGGCCAGCAGCAGCGCCAGGCCGAGCCGCCGTCGCCCGCCGCCGCCGGAGCGGTGGCGAGGTCTCACGAGGTCCTCCCCTCCAGGTCGGCGGCGGTCCGGAACCTCACCTCGCCGTCCTCGCCGACGGAGGCGGTCCAGCCGGGGGAGCCGGCGGCGCCCGGCCGCTGCCGGCGCTCGAGGTCGAGGGCGATCAGGTCGGCGCGCTGCGCCGCGCTGACGTTGAGCTCGCGCAGGCTGGCCGCGCCGAGGGCGCCGTCCTCGGAGACGCCGTGGCGCTCCTGGAAGTGGCGCAGCGCCCGCTCGAGATAGCCGTCGAGGACCGGCTCACCGGCCTCCAGGGCGACCTCGGCGATCTCCGGCGGCATGTAGCCCTCGGCCTCCAGGCGCGCGACGAGGGCGCGGTGGCGCGCCGGCTCGATCGGCTCGCCGGGGGCGACCGCCGGGCCGTCCGGCACCTGCGGCCAGCCGCCGCCGTCGGCGAGGCCGCGGTAGCGCTCCAGCGCCGCCTGCAGCCGGTGGTAGCCGGGGTCCGCGGGCGGGTCGTCGTGGCGCACCGGCTCGGCGGCCGGTGCGGCCGCCGGCTCCTGCTGCGGCGCCGCCTCCGCGGGCTCGGCCGGCGTCGCGGGCCCCTCGCCCGACACCGCGGAGCCGGCGGCGACGAGCAGGAACATCAGCGAGAGGATGATGGCGAACAGGCGCAGGCCGAAGCCGCTGCGCGGGTCGTGTGCGGTATCGAAGATCGGGCGCTGGACGTGTGCCATGGTCGGGTTCCTTGTATATCGTTGGAGCCGGTCTCGTGTCGGTGACGTCTCGGGTGTTTCCGGCTTCGATTCACTTAGACTGCAATCTCGATACCAGGAGGGAAAAGCCCTGTCGCGACGGGGGATTCCGACGGGTCGCCTGCAGGTGCTGGCCGCCGCGCTGCTGTTCTCGACCGGCGGCGCGGCGATCAAGGCGACGGCGCTGACGAGCTGGCAGGTGGCGAGCTTCCGCTCCGGCGTCGCCGCCCTGGCGCTGCTGGTGCTGCTGCCGGGCTCGCGGCACCTGTTGCGCTACGGCTGGCGGATCGCCGGCGTCGGCGCCGCCTACGGCGCGACGCTGACGCTGTTCGCCATCTCCACCAAGCTGACGACGGCGGCCAACACCATCTTCCTGCAGTCGACGGCGCCGCTCTACGTGCTGGCGCTGGCGCCCTGGCTGCTCGGCGAGCGGGTGCGCCGGCGCGAGCTGGCGTACATGGCGGCGCTGGCGGTGGGGCTGGCGATGTTTTTCGTCGGCCAGCGGCCGCCCGACGCGCTGGCCCCCGACCCGCTGCTCGGCAACGTGCTGGCGGCGGCGTCGGGGCTGACCTGGGCGCTCACCCTGCTCGGCCTGCGGGCGCTGGGGCGCGGCGGCCCGGGGGGAGAGGCGGGGGAGGATGCTGGGGAGGAGGACGCGGCGGCGGCCGACGCCGGGCCGGCGGCGGTCCTGGCGGGCAACCTCTTCGCCTTCGCGGTGGGCCTGCCGATGGCGCTGCCGGTGGCGCGCGTCGAGCTCGCCGACCTGGCACTGCTCGCTTTCCTCGGCGTCTTCCAGATCGCCCTCGCGTACGCCTTCCTCACCCGCGCCATGCGCCGCGTCGGCGCCTTCGAGGCGTCGCTGCTGCTGCTCATCGAGCCGGTGCTCAACCCGGTGTGGACGTGGCTCGTGCACGGCGAGCAGCCGGGGCCGTGGGGTCTCGCCGGCGGCGTGGTGATCCTCGCCGCGACGTTGCTCAAGACCGCCCTGGACGCTCGTCGAGCGCGCGCAGCATCGCCTTCGTGAGCGACTGGCGCACGCCGGCCATGCCGGCCCACGGGTCCTCGGCCTGGGCGGCGACGACGCCGGGCGCCGTCTCCAGCGTGAAGCCGGCGGGGTCGACGCCGTCCACCTCGTCCCAGGCGATCGGCATCGACACCGGCGCCCCCGGGCGCGCTCGCGTCGAGTAGGCGGCCACCGAGGTGGCGCCGCGCGCGTTGCGCAGCCAGTCGACGAACACCTTCCCCTTGCGCTTCGCTTTCGACGCCTGCGCCAGGTAGCGGTCCGGCACGGCGGCGGCCAGGTGCTCGGCGACGCCGCGGGCGAAGGCCTTCGCCTCGTCCCAGCCGCTGCGCCGCGCGATCGGCACCACCACGTGCAGGCCCTTTCCGCCGGAGGTCTTGACGAAGCTCTCGAGGCCGAGGTGGTCGAGCAGCTCGCGCAGCACGCGGGCGCCCTCGGCGGTGCGCACCCACGGCAGGCCGGGGGCCGGGTCGAGGTCGAAGGTGAGCACGTCCGGGCGGTCGAGGCGGTCGCGGCGGGCGCCCCACGGGTGGATCTCGAGCACCCCCATCTGCACCAGCGACACCAAGCCGGCGACGTCGTCGACCATGGCGTAGGTGCTCGCGTCGCCCTCCTGCTCCTCGATCTCGACGCGCTTGACGGCCTTGGGGAAGCTGCGGTCGACGTGCTTCTGGTAAAAGCACTCCTCGCGCCCCGCCGGGCAGCGCACCAGCGACAGCGGGCGGTCGCGCAGGTGGGGGAGGATGCGCTCCGCCACCGCCTCGTAGTAGGCCGCGACCTCGGCCTTGGTGAGGCCCTGCTCGGGGTAGACCACGCGGTCGGGGTGGCTGATGCGGACGCCGGCGATCTCCACCCTGGCGTCCGCCTTCCTGCGCTTGCCGGGCTCGTCTGCCACGATCTCCTC
>CAZLBJ010000451.1:0-3517 GCA_964557755.1 uncultured Thermoanaerobaculia bacterium | reverse complement strand
CCGGAGCGTCTCAGCAGGCGGCGCCGAGGTGGCGGGCGAGCTCGACGTCGGCGGCGGTGAGGCCGCCGGCGTGCGGGCTGCTCAGGCGCACCGTCACCCGCGAGCCGTACTGGCGCACCACCGGCGGATGGCCGGCGGCGTCGCCGAGGGCGGCGGCGAGGCGGGCGAACAGCGAGGCGCAACGGGCGTCGGGCCAGCTCCAGGTGCGCAGCAGCGACTGGTCGTCGGTGATGCGCCACGCCGGCAGCTCGCGCGCCAGGGCGCCGAGGCGCTCCGGCCGCAGCCGTTCCACGGCGCGGCTGCGCAGCTCCTCGCCGAGGCGCTCGGGCCGCAGCTCGCCGCCATGCGTGTCGTCGTGGGTGGTCGTCTCGGGATCCATGTCGGGTCTCCTCTCTCGGTTTCCGGTGTGGGGCCCGCGGGACCCCGGCTGTGGCGCCGTGAGGATGCACCAGGGCGACGGCGTCGCCGGACGGTGTTCCAGAAGTTCCCCCTGGAGGCGACGAATGGAACCGGAAACCGCCCCAGCGTGTCCATCGATCACCCCTCTGCCGCTGCGGAGCGGCCCCGGGCAGGGTCCGGCGGGCACCGGCGGGGGAGTAGACTGGCTCCATGGCGGTCGGTGCGGTGGACGACGGCGGCAACGACGGTGGCGGGTTCGAGCACCGCCGGGTCGAGCTCGGCGGCCTCGGCCTCCACCTGGTGGAGACCGGCCCCCGCGACGGCCGGCCGCTGCTGCTGTTGCACGGCTTTCCGGAATTCTGGTGGGGCTGGAACCGGCAGATGCCGCTCCTCGCCGCCGCCGGCTTCCGCGTCGCCGTGCCCGACCAGCGCGGCTACCACCGCAGCGACAAGCCGCGGCGGGTCGCCGCCTACGGCCTCGACCGCCTGGCGGAGGACGTCGTCGCCCTCGCCGACCTGCTGGGAGCGGAGCGCTTCCTCCTCGCCGGCCACGACTGGGGCGGCGCGGTGGCCTGGTGGGTGGCGGTGCGCTGGCCCGAGCGGGTGGAGAAGCTGGCGGTGCTCAACGTCCCGCATCCGGTGGTGATGCGGCGCCACCTGCTGCGCGACGCCAAGCAGCGGCGGCGGAGCTGGTACATGTTCGTCTTCCAGCTCCCGTGGCTGCCGGAGTGGCTGCTGCGGCGCAGGGACTTCGCGTTCCTGGCCAAGGCGCTGGGCGCCATCGCCCGCCGCGGTACCTTCTCGGCGGACGACTACGCGCGCTACCGCGAGGCGTGGGGCCGGCCGGGCGCGCTGCGCGGCATGCTGCACTGGTACCGCGCCGCCTTCCGCGTGCCGCCGGCGCGCGTTCCCAGCGTGCGGGTGCGCGTGCCGGCGCGGATCTTCTGGGGTCTCGACGACCCGGCGCTCGGCGCCGCGATGGTCGAGCCGAGCCTGGCGCTGTGCGACCGCGGCGACGCGGTGCGCTTCCCGGGCCTCTCCCACTGGCTGCTGCACGAGGAGCCGGAGCAGGTGGGGCGGGCGATGGTCGACTTCTTCCGCGAGGAGGCGTGACGATGCGGCGGCTGACGGTGGCGGTGCTGCTGGGGGTCGGCGCGGCCCTGCTGGCGCTCCTCGGGCTGGTCGCGCTGCCGGCGCCGCCGGCGGCGGCGCAACTCCCCGACCTCGATCTCGAGCCGGTCGCCGGCGGCCTCGATCGTCCGACGGCGGTGGCGCACGCCGGCGACGGGCGGCTGTTCGTCGCCGAGCAGAACGGCCGCGTCGTGGTGGTGCGCGACGGCGCGGTGCTGCCGGCGCCCTTCCTCGACATCCGCGACCGCGTCGGCTCCGGCGGCGAGCGCGGCCTGCTGTCGCTCGCCTTCCACCCGGGCTTCCCCCAGCCGCGCTGGGTGTTCGTCCACTACACCGACCGCGGCGGCGACACCGTGCTCTCCCGCTTCCAGGTGTCGGCGTCGAACCCCGACGCGGCGATGGCGGGCAGCGAGCAGGTGCTGCTGCGCGCCGAGCAGCCGTTCGCCAACCACAACGGCGGCCAGCTCCACTTCGGGCCGGACGGTTTCCTCTACCTCGGCCTCGGCGACGGCGGCTCGGGCAACGACCCGCAGTGCAACGCCCAGGACCTCTCGACGCTGCTCGGCAAGGTGCTGCGCCTCGACGTCGACGCCAATGCGGCCGCGCCGCCGTTCCACGGCATCCCGGCGGACAACCCGTTCGTCGGCCGGGCGGGGGCGCGGCCGGAGATCTGGTCGCTCGGGCTGCGCAACCCGTGGCGCTTCTCCTTCGACCGCGCCACCGGCGACCTCTACGTCGCCGACGTCGGGCAGGGCGACCGCGAGGAGGTCGACTTCGAGCCGCCCGGCGCCGGCGGCCGCAACTACGGCTGGAAGCTGCACGAGGGGAGCCGGTGCACGGGCTCGGCCGCCGGTTGCGCGGAGGCGCCGCCGCCGTGCGGCGCGGCGGAGTACGTCTTCCCGGTGCTCGAGTACGGCCACGGCGGCGGGCGCTGCTCGATCACCGGCGGCTACGTCTACCGCGGCGAGCGCATCGCGGGTCTCGACGGCTGGTACCTCTACGGCGACTTCTGCAGCGGCGAGATCCTCGCCAGCCGCCGGGTGGCCGGCCGATGGACCACCGAGCCGACCGGCCTCGAGGTGTCCCAGCTCACCACCTTCGGCGAGGACGCCGAGGGCGCGCTCTACGTCACCGGCTTCGGCGGCACGCTCTACCGCGTCACCGGCCCGCCGCCGGGGCCGCAGGCCTGTCTGCCCGGCGCCACCACCCTGTGCCTCAACGATGGCCGCTTCGCGGCGCGCACCAGCTTCCGCTTCGGCCGCAACCCGTCGCTCCAGGCGCAGGCGCGGCCGCTGACCCCCGACACCGGATGGTTCTACTGGTTCGACGCGGCCAACCTCGAGCTGATGGTCAAGGTGCTCGACGGCTGCCCGGTCAACGGCCGCTACTGGGTGTTCGCCGCCGGCCTCACCGACGTCCGCAACGAGCTGACTGTGACCGACAGCACCAGCGGCGAGCAGCGCCGCTACCCGCGCCCAGCCGGCGTCGCCTACGCGCCGCTGCAGGACACGGCGGCGTTCCGCTGTCCGTAGCTCCGCCCTTCCGGCGACGGGCGCCGGCGGTGGAGGGGGGATCGGTTCAGCGGGGGATCAGTCGCGGTAGCGGTAGACGATGCGGCCACGGGTGAGGTCGTAGGGGCTGACCTCCACCTTCACACGGTCGCCTTCGAGCACCCGGATGCGGAAACGGCGCATCTTGCCTGCGATCTTCGCCAGGACGCTGTGGTCGTCGGTGATCTGCACGCGGAAGTTGGCGTTGCCGAGCACCTCGGTGACGCGGCCTTCCAGCTCGATCGGTTCTTCTTTTTCCATAGGGCCGGAATGCTATCCCGCGGCGGCCGGCGGGTCAAAGTCGCCCGGGCGAACGGGCCGGCCGCGGCGGGCGGCCGGCCCCTGCGCTGCGCCTCCGGGTGGGCTCAGTCGTTCTCGGCGACCTGCACCGCGGCCTCCCGCTCGGCCTCGGCCTGCCACTGGGCGAGGACCGCCTC
>CAZLBJ010000450.1:0-3916 GCA_964557755.1 uncultured Thermoanaerobaculia bacterium | reverse complement strand
GGCCGGGTCGAGGTCGCGGTAGGCCGGCGCCGAGGCCGGCAGCACGCCGTCGGAAGCGTTCTCGTAGTAGTCGGTCACCGTCGGCAGATCGACGTTCTGCGGGCGGCGGCGGCGCACCGCCCGCCGCGGCGCCGGGCGCGGCGCGCGTCCGGCGGTGAGCACCCACAGCGCCCAGCCCAGCCCGGCGGCGGCCAGCAGCAGGGCGACCGCCGCGCCGGCCAGCACCAGGGCCGGCACCTGCGCTCCACGCACCAGGCCCAGCCCTTCGAGCGCCAGCGCGGCGGTGACGATCCCCAGCAGGTACGAGAAGGCCATCAGGCCGACGTTTCGCTTGCTCTCTTGCATCGAAGAAGTCTCCTCGGTAGTCGTGAACGTACACCTTCGACGCGAGGAACGGCGGCGGAACGGGCCACCGGAGGTGCGATCGCGTGATCCAGCGTCTGCTAGACTGCCGTCCATACATGCCCACCTCACCAGGTGAGATCACCGGGCTTCTGGCCGAGTGGAGCGACGGCGATCCGGAAGCCCTCGAGCGGCTGATGCCGCTGGTCTTCGAGGACCTCCGGCAGCTCGCCCGCAAGCAGTTCCGCCGCGAGTCCGACGGCCACACGCTGCAGCCCACCGCGCTGGTCCACGAGGTCTACATGCGCCTCAGCGGCCAACGCAAGGTGGCGTGGGAGAACCGCGCCCAGTTCTTCGCCTTCGCGGCGATGCTGATGCGCCGCATCCTGGTCGACCACGCCAAGGCGCGGCGCGCCGCCAAGCGCGGCGGCCAGGCGCGGCCGCTGCCGCTCGACGAGGCGTTCGCCGTGCCGGGCGGCGACGGCGTCGACGTCCTCGCCCTCGACCAGGCGCTCACCGACCTCGCCCGCATCGACCCGCGCCAGGCGCGGATCGTCGAGCTGCGCTACTTCGTGGGCCTCACCCAGGACGAGGCCGCCGAGGTGCTGGCGGTCTCCACCACCACCGTCAAGCGCGAGTGGCGCTCGGCCCGGCTGTGGCTCTACAGCCAGGTCCGCGGGACCCACTGACCCGCTGCGTCGATGCGTGTTCTTTAAAGTGCGGCGATCCTCCCGGCCTCCGCTTCTCGCGTCTGATGATGGGGAGGCATCCCCGCGCGGGCCGGGACGTCCCCGGGCCGCCGACGACGGGAGCGGCGACGAGGTGACCCCGGAACGCTGGCACGACATCAAGGCCCTGCTCGACGAAGCCCTGGAGGTGCCGCCGGCCGAGCGCGACGAGTTCCTCGCCGCCATGGCGGGCAGCGACCCCGAGCTGGTGCAGGAGGTCGGGGCGCTGCTGGCGCTGGAGACCCAGCTCGGCAGCTTCATCGAGCGTCCCTTCGTGCGCCTCGGCGGCCACGGCGACGCCGCCGACCGCGTCGGCGAGCGCCTCGGCCCCTACCGGCTGGCACGGGAGATCGGCCACGGCGGCATGGGCACCGTGTACCTCGCCGAGCGCGCCGACGAGGAGTACGACCAGCGGGTAGCGGTGAAGGTCCTCAAGCGCGGCCTCGACACCGACGAGGTGGTGCGCCGCTTCCGCACCGAGCGCCAGATCCTCGCCGGCCTCGACCACCCGAACATCGCCCGCCTGCTCGACGGCGGCACCACCGGGGACGGCCTGCCCTACCTGGTGATGGAGCACGTCGACGGCCGGCCGATCGACGTCTACTGCCGCGAGGAGGGCCTCGGCCTCGACGAGCGCCTCGCCCTTTTCCTCGCCGTCTGCTCGGCGGTGGCGCTGGCGCACCGCAACCTGGTGGTGCACCGCGACCTCAAGCCCTCGAACATCCTGGTCACCGCTGACGGCGTGCCGAAGCTGCTCGACTTCGGCATCGCCAAGCTGCTCGACCCGCAGGACGCCGAGGGCATGATGACGGTGGCCGGCTGGCGATTCCTCACCCCGGAGTACGCCAGCCCGGAGCAGGTCTCCGGCGCGCCGGTGACCACCGCCACCGACGTCTACTCGCTGGGCGTGGTGCTCTACCAGATCCTCGCCGACCGCCGCCCCTACGAGCTCGCCGAGCGCTCGGTGGAGGGGCTGGCGCAGGTGCTCTCCGCCGGCGATCCGCCGCGCCCCAGCCAGGTGGCGCCGGCACCGCGAGCGGCGAGCCTCGCCGGCGACCTCGACAACATCGTGTTGATGGCCTTGCGCCGCGACGCGGAGCGCCGCTACGGCACCGTCGAGCAGCTCGCCGACGACGTGCGCCGCCACCTCGACGGCCTGCCGGTGCATGCCGCGCCCGACACCGTGCGCTACCGGGTGGGCAAGTTCGTCCGCCGCCACCGCTGGGGCGTCGCGACCGCTGCCGCCATCGTCAGCCTGCTGCTGGCCTTCGGCGCCGTGAGCCTGGTGCTGATGCAGCAGGCGCGCGCCGAGGAGCGCCGGACCCAGGCGGTGACGGAGTTCCTGGTCGAGGACGTCTTCGGCGCAGCGGATCCCAACGAGGGGGGTCTGGGACCCGAGGCCAGCGCCGTCGACCTCGTGAGGTACAGCCGGCAGAGCATCACGGACAGCTTGCACGGTGACCCTGCGCTCCGCGCCTCGATGCTGTTCGCGCTCGGCAGCGTCTCCCTGAAGCTCGGTGACCTCGAGGCCGCGGAATCGATGCTCCAGGAGGCGCTGGCCCTCCGCCTTACGGACCTTCCCTCCGACGACCCCAAGATCGGCGAGGTGAAGAACGAGCTGGCGGGAGTGCACCTGCAGCGACGTGCGGAGATCGAGACCGCCGAGCGGCTGACGCGCGAAGCCCTGGCGATCCAGCGGCGGCATTTCCGCCCTTCCTCGCCGGAGGTCCTGGAGATCGAGACCAACCTGGCGATGATCCTCAACCGCGCCGGCAAGACCGAGGAGGCCGACGCCCTGAACCAGAAGCTGATCGGCGACTGGCGGCGCATCGGCAACCGTGAAGAGCTGGCGACGGTGCTCAACAACCATGGCTCGACGCTGCACCTGCGCAGCGACTACGCCGCGGCGGAACCGCTGCTCCGGGAGGCCGTGGCCCTGCGCAGGGAGGTGTACCGGCGCCCGAACAGCCGTCTGGCCACCAGCCTGAACAATCTCGGATCGACACTCGACAAGCTCGGCCGGTGGGAGGAGGCGGAGGCGCTCTACACCGAGGCCCTGGCGATCAACCGCGAGCTCTTTCCGGACGGCCACGCCCAGATGGTCAACAAGCTCAACAGCCTCGCCACAGTCAAGCAGAAGCGCGGCGCTCTCGGCGAGGCCAAGGCGCTGCTGACCGAGGCCCAAGAGCTGAGCGGCGAGTTCGAGGTCTCGGTCTTGCTGCGGGTGGCGTTGCTGCGCAACCTCGCCTCCGTCCACTCCGACCTCGGTGAGTTCACCACCGCCGAGGCCCTCGCCCGAGAGGCGCTGGCGCTGGAGATCCCGCCGACGCAGTGGCGGCTCTACGACGTGGAGAGCGTGCTGGGCGGCGCCCTGGCCGGGCAGGGGCGCTTCGAGGCTTCCGAGCCGCTGCTGGTGAACGGCTACTCGCGGCTGATCGAGATGGAGGGGCCGGCCTCCGACTACACGCAGCAGGCCCGCCGCCGCTTGGTGGCCCTCTACCAGGCCTGGGGCAAGCCGGAGCAGGAGGCGCTCTATGGAGCCGACGAGGTCCCCGAGGCGGAGCCCGCCGGCACCAGCCTCTGATCCCGGCGCGGTCCCGCACTTCCCCAGCGCCCGGGCACCCCGCTTGCAGTTTCCGGTCGCCGCACAGGTGACCGATGAGCGACGACGTACCCACCACCCCGACCGTCAACGGCGACGACCCGCCCGAGGCCGCCGCCCGGCGGGCCGGCTTGGTCTACGTCGACGACTCCGAGCCGGGGATCGCCCGCCGCCGCTGCGGCGGCGGCTTCAGCTACCGCGGCCCGGACGGCAAGTCGATCCGCGACGAGGCGGAGCGCCGGCG